>CANGOA010000111.1 GCA_947455255.1 Flavobacteriia bacterium
AACGCCAAAGGGAGTATGGAAACATATACGTTAAAGGATGTTTCTACAGCAAGTTCTTTCTTAGAAATGCTAGATCAATTAAACGAGCAATTAGTAAATGAGAAAAAAGAACCTGTAGCATTTGATCACGATTGTCGTGAAGGTATTTGTGGTATGTGTTCTTTATACATCAATGGAAGAGCGCATGGACCAGATAACGGTGTAACGACATGTCAATTACATATGCGTATGTTTGATGACGGTGCGACAATCTATGTAGAGCCATGGAGATCTGCTGCTTTCCCTGTAATCAAAGATTTAGTAGTGGATAGAAGTGCTTTTGATCGTATTCAACAAGCTGGAGGATTTGTATCTGTAAATACTTCTGGAAGAACAATGGATGCAAATGCTATTCCTGTTCCAAAAGAGGATGCAGACAAGGCTTTCGAAGCAGCTGCTTGTATCGGTTGTGGAGCATGTGTTGCTACTTGTAAAAATGGTTCTGCAATGCTTTTTGTTGGAGCGAAAGTTTCTCAATATGCATTATTACCTCAAGGTAAAGTAGAAGCTACACAACGTGCGTTAAACATGGTTCGTCAAATGGATGAAGAAGGTTTCGGTAACTGTACAAATACAGGTGCTTGTGAAATAGAATGTCCTAAAGGAATTTCATTAGATAATATCGCTAGATTAAATAGAGAGTTTTTAAAAGCCTCTCTTATTTCTAATAAATAATTTACGGATAACGTAGAAGAACGGCACCGTATTTACACGGTGCCGTTTTTGTTTCTAAATATATAGGAGGATGAATAAAGAAAGTAAAATGTACAGTATTTTAAAAGAAAAATGTCCTGTATGCCACAAAGGAAATGCCTTTATTTCTACAAAAAAATACGATCTTAAAACATTTCATAAAATGCCTATTCGATGTGAACATTGTAATCATAAATTTGAAATTGAAGGAGGCTTTTGGCAAGGTGCAATGTATGTAAGTTATGGATTAACAGTTGCTTTTTCGATAGCAACATTTGTAATTACCTATTTAATTTATCCAGAAACAGATGCTTGGTATTACATTATTATAATTTCGTTGGTATCTTTGTTTTTAGCTCCAGTAAATTATCGATTTAGTAGAATGATTTGGATGAATATATTCTCCTCATATAACCCTGAAAAAGCGAAATAGATGTCAAAATTTAGAGAAATAGTTCAATCTGAAACACCTACATTAGTTGATTTTTACGCAACTTGGTGTGGCCCATGTCAACAAATGCATCCTATTCTTGATAAATTAAAAGAAAAAATGGGTACTTCAATTCGAATCGTTAAAATAGATGTGGATAAAAACCAAGAAGTAGCTACAAAATTTAAAGTGCGCAGTGTTCCAACATTGGTTTTATTTCAAAAAGGAGAAATCCTATGGCGTCAAGCCGGTGGAATGGATCCAAAATCATTAGAACAAAAGATAAAAAGTAGTATAGGATAATAAGCACATGTAAGGATGTGTCGTGATACATCCGATGTATAAATAAAAATAATCAAAACAATCTAACCAAGATGGCAAGAGTTTTAACAGGAGTTCAAAGTACAGGAAGACCTCATTTAGGAAATTTACTTGGTGCAATCCGACCAGCGATTGAAATGGCAAACAATCCTGAAAATGAAGCATTTTTGTTTATTGCAGACATGCATTCATTGACTCAAATTAAAAATCCTGTTGAGTTACATACAAACACGCAAGAAACTGCTGCGGCATGGTTAGCATTTGGTTTAGATCCACATAAAACATTTTTCTATCGTCAAAGTGATGTTCCTGAAACGACAGAACTTACTTGGTATTTAATGTGCCATTTTCCATTTCAACGTTTAAATCTTGCGCATAGTTTTAAAGATAAAGCGGATAGATTAGAAGACGTAAACACTGGATTATTTAACTATCCTATGTTAATGGCGGCAGATATATTGTTATACGACGCAGAAATAGTACCTGTTGGTAAAGATCAATTACAACACTTAGAATTTACACGAGATGTTGCAGCTCGATTCAATCATAAAATGGGGGAGGTGTTTGTAATTCCTAAAGAAAATTTACAAGAAGAAACAAAACTTATTCCTGGTCTAGACGGACAAAAAATGAGTAAATCACGTAATAATTGTATTGATATTTTTCTTCCTGAAAAAGAACTGAAAAAACAGATTATGAAAATTGTTACAGATACAAAAGGCTTGGACGATGAAAAAGATCCTACAACTTGTAATGTATTTCAATTATATAAATTAATTGCTTCTCCTGATCAAATTTCCCAAATGGAAATAAATTATAAAACAAAAGGCTATGGTTATGGTCATGCAAAAACAGAATTACTGAATCTTATGTTGAGCTATTTTGAAAAAGAAAGAAAACTTTTTAACTTTTACCAAGAAAACCCTTCAAAAGTAGATGAAATCCTTGCTGAAGGCGCAAAAAAGGCTAGAGAAATTGCTAAAATAACTTTAAACAGAACAAGAAAAGCTATTGGATTCTATCCGCAATAATTATTCGTATACTGTATTTTTCTCATTCCGTAACTCGTAACTCGTCACTATAATTTGACCTCTGCGATTTTATTCCAATTTTTTCCTGTGAAATACAATTTTTTGGTTTGCTTGTTATAGGCAATACCATTAAGTACTTCACCGTTTCCTCTTGCCTGACCAATTACATCTCCACAATCAATAACACTTTCCACTTTACCTACTAATGGATCGATAACAACAATGTAATTTTCTTGCCATACATTGGCATATATTTTACCGTTGATGAATTCTAATTCATTCAAATTGATAATAGGGCCTTTGTGGTCATACACTTCTATTGTTCGTGTAATTTCAAATGTATTTGGATTTCTAAAATATATACGTTCAGATCCATCGGACATAATAATATTTTCCCCATCATTACACAATCCCCAACCCTCACCTACATAACCGATTGTTTTTTCGAGCATAAATGTATTTACATCGTACACAAAACACTTTTGTTCTTTCCAAGTAATCTCAAATATTTTATCATTCAGTACAGTAATTCCTTCTCCAAAACAAGTAGCATCAACATCTAATGATTGAGATACATTTCCCGTTATTAGGTCTAATTTTATAACCTTACTTTCTCCATATTGTCCTGTGCTTTCTAAGAGTTGATTTTTGTAAAATTCAAGCCCTTGAGTAAAATTTACAGGGTTATGAGGTGATAAAGATTTCACTTTCGCAATGATTTTTTTTGGAATAATATCGGATAAAACTCGTATTAGTCGACTATCTTCCGAAACTAATTTATTATTCTTGTAAATATTTATTTTTAATTCCTGTGCTCCAAGTGTAAATTTTTTTGTCTTAAAATCAAAATATATTTTACCATTCGGTTTAGTCCAAGTTTGAATTAATTTATCTGAAATAATTAGTTCAATTTTGGATACTTTAGAACTTTGAACAGTGAAACTCATTTTTTTTTCAGTTCCATATTTTAATGTGAAATTGTCTGAAAAATCAAATTGAGCTAATTCTTCTTCAACTTCCACGTTAGTATTCTGAGAACTAAAATTATCAATCAGCGGAATAATAAAATATGCACCTAATAACAAGGTAAGGATAATAATTATCGAAATACGTTTTGTTTTTGACATACTAAGAATGAATTAATTGTTGAATCTTTTCTGAATCAATGGTTCCATGTGAATTATTATAAATCACAGTGTTGTTTTTTGTAACAATTACCTGAGGTGATTGATGTTCTACATGACTAAGATTTGCTAATAAATTGGAAACATCACGGTAGGTAATCAAATCAATAAAAAACAATTGAGTATCATCCATAACCCAAGAACGCTCAAAAGCTCGTAGTGACATGGATGAAATACTACAACGAGTACTATGTTTAAAAAAAACAGCAGGCTGAGTCAGTGAATTATTCCAAATATGATTTAATTGATCAATACTTGTTATTTCAATCCAAGGTAGTCCCATGTTAAAAAGAAGGTGTGAATTGTTTTAAGAATCTTACATCATTTTCTGAATACAAACGTAAATCGTTTACTTTGTATTTTAATTGGGTAATACGTTCAATACCCATTCCAAACGCATATCCAGTATAAGTTTTAGAATCGATACCTGCAGCTTCAAGTACATTTGGATCTACCATTCCACAGCCTAAAATTTCAAGCCATCCAGTGTTTTTACAAACATTACATCCTTTGGCATTACAAATTGAACAGGATACATCAACTTCTGCGCTAGGTTCCGTGAAAGGGAAGTAAGATGGTCGTAAACGAATTTGTGCTTTATCCCCAAACATTTCTTTCGCAAAATATAATAATGTTTGTTTTAAATCTGCAAATGACACATTTTTATCAATATAAAGACCTTCTACTTGATGAAAAAAGCAATGTGCCCTTGCTGAAATGGCTTCATTTCTATAAACTCTACCTGGCGAAATTGTTCTTATAGGTGGTTGTTGATTTTCCATAACTCGAACTTGTACCGATGAAGTATGTGTACGCAATGCCATCTCTTTCTCTCCTTTTTCTATAAAAAAAGTATCTTGCATGTCACGTGCAGGGTGTTCTGGGGGGAAATTTAATGCCGAAAAGTTATGCCAATCATCTTCAATTTCTGGTCCTTCAGAAACAATAAAACCTATGCGATTGAATATTTCTATTATTTCACTGCGAACAAGTGAGATAGGATGATGTGAACCTACAGAAAAACTTTCGCCTGTTTTTGAAAAATCTATTGATTCTGAAGTTTCAGGTTTGCTTTCTAATTGATCTTTGTAAGTTGCAAATTTTTCTTCAGCTTGAATACGTAAGTCGTTTAATTCTTTACCTATGGACTTCTTTTCTTCATTAGGAACAGTTTTTAATTCTCCAAAAAGTGTTTTAATATCACTTTTTGAACCTAAAAACTGTATTCTAAATGTTTCAAGTTGATTTAAATCTTTAATTTGAAAAGATGTAATTATTGATGAAACATCGGCTATTTTATCTCTCATAGATATTGTGTTGAAAAAATATAGTTTATTATTTTAGTGTAGCTTTAGCTTTTCAAAGTTACATAAATCTGAATTTCTATCCGAACAATTTAAATATTTTACGTTTGATTTTTTACAGATAGTAAAATTTATATGTAACTTTGATTTATTAGTTCTAATATTATTTTTAGATGAATCGTTTTTTAAGACCTTTTTTAATGACGTTTTTAGCGTTATTTTTATTAAATCTTACTAGTTGTGAAAAACCACAATCTTTATTGAAAGTATTTGTAAGAGATGAGAGTGGAAACTTAGTAGGTGATGCAGAAGTTAAGATAATTTCCAGTACAAATTCAGATCCTATTACTTCCAAGCATAGTGATAAATTAAGGACCAATACTTCTGGTTTTTGTACATTTAATTTAGATTCTTTTTTTGCAGCTCAAATTGCAACCTCAAGAGATGGTTATTTTGATATTGTAATTGAAAAAGATCAATTTTCTGGAATGGGATCAGTACGAGCAACGTATCAAACTACTCAAGTGCAAACAGTTAAGTTTTCTTCAACAAACTAAATAATTATTTATAATGAAAAAAATTATTTTCTCTACAATTATAGTCGGTATTGTTCTTTTTTTAACAAATTGCCATAAAATTGAACCTACCAAAACTGTTATTACAGCTTTGAATGAGTCAAAAATACCGATGCAAAATGTTAAAATATTAATTCATGCAGAGTCATCACAATCTACTCCTGCTAATGTGAAAATTGCAGATTCAGCTTATACTAATTCTAAAGGTCAAGTTGAATTTGATTTTTCTAATATATACAAAGATGGTCAAGCAGGCGTGGCAGTATTAGATATCAAAGGTACTATCAAAATTGCTAATATTGATTATGAAGGGTTTTCCTATGTTCAATTAGAGTCAGGTCTAACAAATCCGGCAACAGTAATTATTGCAAAAAAAGTAGTAGATTCTATTCCTTAAATTTAACTAAAGAGAATCTTATCTTCTTTGATTATCGATTTCCCCATCATTCTTCTGAGTAATTGAATTAAGGCAACTACGTCTTTTTCACAATAAACCTTGATTCTTTCAAGGTTTTTTTCTTCGTAATATACTCGGGCAACATCTTCTCCGGATATATCATCTTTTGGAGTTGGAATTTGAAACACATGGCATAATAACGCTAGTGATGTGTACGCTTTATAATCACCAAATTTCCATAATTCCATTGTATCTAGATGGTTTATTTCCCAAGGTTTTTTCCCTGCAATATCTAATACTGAAGGCAGTGTTATGCCATGAATAAGCAATCTTCGGCAGATGTATGGAAAATCAAATTCTTTAGCATTGTGACCACATAAAATTGAAAATTTATAGTTTTCTTGTAATAAATCAACAAATTCTCTTAATAAGATTTCTTCATCATCGTTGTAGAACGATTTTAAACGGATTTGTTCACCCAAACTCCCTTCATGCAAGTATCCTACTGAAATGCATATTATTTTACCAAATTCAGCATAAATCCCAGCACGATCATAAAGGTCTTCAACAGTATTTTCTTTTTGTAAAAATTTGGTTTTTTGACTGTAAAGTTGTTGAGTTTTGTTGTCTAACTCAGAGAATGTCGGAAATTGTGGTACTGTTTCAATGTCCAAAAACAGAATTTTGTCTAGAGCAATTTTTTGTAACATATTGTAATTTTGTGTATCTAAATTACTAAAAAAATAAACTTACAATAAAGAATGGTAGAATTATCTTTCTATTATTAATATATTTGTTAGACAAACTCATTAACTTATGCGTAGAATAATACTTTTTGCAACAGTTTTAACGTTATTTTTTATTTCTGCATGTACTGATAGCAGTGATATTTCAAATCTAAAAGCAAAAGGAAATGTAAAATATGGTGGTACTTTTAGATTTATGTCTGCTGAAAATATAACCACTTTACTTCCTATTTCTTCTTCAAGTATTTATAACCAACGTGTAGGTAGTCAAATTTTTGAAACGTTATTGAAAGTTGATCCAGTTTCAAACGAAATTGTACCAGGAATTGCTGAAAGTTTTACGGTAAATCAAGATGCCACTAAATTTACATTTAAGATTCGTAAAGGTGTGTTCTTTCATGATGATGATTGTTTTGAAGATGGAAAGGGGCGTGAATTAACTGCCCACGATGTAAAAAGCACGTTGGAATTTGCATGCAGTAAGGCAGTAGACAATGAAATTTATTGGTTCTTAGTTTCTAAAATTAAAGGAGCAAAACAACATTATGACATTTCCTCAAAAGGTGTATCTCCAAAAGATTTAAAATCAATAAAGGTAATTGATAACAATACTTTGTCCATCGAATTAGAATATTCATTTGCTGGATTCGATAAGTTGTTAGTGCATTGTAGTTTGGGTATTTTTCCAAAGGAAGCTTTTGAAGAGTATGGAGATGAAATTGGTAGACATCCAGTGGGAACCGGTGCTTTTCGTTTAGAAGAATGGACAGATGACAAAATAATTCTTGCTAGAAATCCAAACTATTGGAGAAAAGATAATTTAGGTAATCAGTTACCTTTTTTAGCGACTATTGAAGTGAGTTATTCCAAAGATAAAAAAAGTGAATTATTAGCGTTTAGAAATAAAGCAATTGATTTGGTAATGGATATTCCTGTTGATGAAATAGAAAATATTATAGGGGATTTAAATGCCGCATTATCAGGAAAAACTATTAAACACAAAATAGATTTTAAAGAAGCTTTAGGAACAGCCTATTATGGTTTTGCAAATACAAGTGCACCTTTTGATAATAAAGATGTACGTAAAGCTTTTAACTTAGCGTTGGATCGAATAGATTTAATAGAAAATACATTACAAGGAGAAGGTAATGCTTCGATGTCTGGTTTTGTACCTCAAATTTTAGATTATAACGATACATTAGTTAAAGGGTATAAATTTAACGTTGAAGTCGCCAAACAATTGTTAACTAAAGCAGGTTACCCTAATGGTAAAGGTTTTCCAATGATTTCATTATATGTGAATGCAAAAGAAGGGACAGCACCACATAAAGCTGCTTTAGGTGTTTGCAAGCAATTAAAAAAGAATTTGAATGTAAACATATCGATAAAATTATGTACGATAGAAGAACGTGAAAAAGCAATTAAATCTGGAGTTGCAAAAATGTGGAGAGGTGGTTGGATTGCTGATTATCCTGATCCGGAAAATTTCTTGAATTTATTTTTTAGTGAAAATATTTCTACATCATCCGTTATTTCAAATCCATTTAAATATTCAAATAAAGATTTTGATGAAAATTTCAAGAATGCTATGCGAGAGCGTGATGAGTTTAAAAGAAGAAGCCTTTTTGTTAAGTGTGATCAACAAATTATAGATGATGCAGCAGTAATGCCTTTGTTTCATCAAGATTTTATGACTATGGTTAATTTTAGAGTTAAGAATTTTGTAACTAATCCAACTGAGATTATTGATTTTTCTCGTATGTTTATTCGAGAGCCAAAAGATTAATAAATGAACATATTTCGTTAAACAAGTAGAGCTACAATATATTGTGGCTCTACTTGTTTAACGACGTAACCATTTATTTGCTTTATAACACAAATAACTAGTTCCAGCGCCAATAACCGCGCCAACTAAAACATCTGAAGGATAATGAACCCCTAAATACATTCTTGAATAACCTACAGTTCCCGCCCATAACATCGAAGGTGCTATCACATACCATTTTGGAAATGCTAAACTAACAGACGTAGCTAATGAAAAAGCAGCACTCGTATGTCCAGAAGGGAAAGATAGGGATCCAGCACTTGAATGTTTAAAAATATCGTTTGGATAGGTTTTGAACGGACGATCACGATGAAAAGCAAATTTTAGTGATGTTGTGATTATTCCTGCAAATAATTCAGATGAAGCTATCGTATAAAATTTTTGTCTTGATATACTATCTTTTTTAAATAGGGTATAGGCAAGTATACCAGCTGGAACTCCAATCATTAGAGGAGTTACACTATTTGAAAATGTGGATTGAATTTTACCTCCTGTTTCTGTATAAGCGTTGTTTATACTTTTCAACAGTGTAAAATCCAAATTTTGCGAAAAACAAGAAGTTCCAGCTGAATAACTAATTAATAGTAGAAATAGAATTTTACCCATTTTTTTGTTCGATTTGTACTGTTCGATGTGGATATGGTATGGTAATATTATACTCTCTAAAAAGTCGATCGATTTCTAAACGAATTTCTGATTTGTAATTATTTATATCCCAAGAGTTTTCTGCCCAAAATAGTAATTCCATTTCTAATCCATTTTCTCCAAAATTTTTCAAGCGAACTTGAATAGGATGTGACTTTTTTACTTTGGGGTGACTTAAAGCAGCTTGACGCAGTAAATTACTTACTAATGCTGTATCGGTTCCATATTGAATGTTTACAAAAATTAATGAGCGTGTTGCTTCGTTTCCTTGGCTCCAATTTTCGACATACTCCTGTGTTAACTTAGCATTTGGGATAATAAATACATTCCCATCACGAGTCTCAATTTGGGTTGTACGAACGTTGATTTTTAAAATCCTAGCAAAAACCGGTTCTTTAAATTTGGAATCTCTAATTTCAATGATATCTCCAATTTTCAATGTGCCTTCAAACAAAAGCACCAAGCCAGAAAACATGTCTTTGAAAACTTCTTGAAAGATAAA
>CANGOA010000112.1 GCA_947455255.1 Flavobacteriia bacterium
TACCTTCTTCTGTTGTACTGGTTACTCCAGTTGGTTTGTTAAATGCTAAATAGACTTTGTTTTCTGCTTGTAAAGGTTCTAAACGCTGACCATTTATAGTTACGCGATCCCTTGGTTTCACAACGTCTCCAACTACTGCTTTGCGATTATTGATGTAGACTGTACCTTTTTCAATGTACTTATCGGCCTCACGACGAGAGCAAATTCCACTTTCGGCTATAAATTTATTGAGACGAACAACGTTGTAATTTTCCATACTACAAAAGAAAGGAAAAAATATTGATTTTTTAGTTTTTAGTATTAAAGCAGTTATGTGTTTTGTTTAAATTGAATTTATTTATTTTAAACAAAAAATTGATTTTTAAGATTTGTTTAACTATATTTACATATATATAAACAAAAAAATGAAAGTTTTTACCATAGCACAATTAGAACAATTCTCTGGAATAAAAGCCCATACTATACGTATTTGGGAGCAACGATACAATGCATTACAACCTAATCGTTCTGAAGGAAATACACGGTATTACGATAATAATCAATTACGTCGATTACTTAATATTGTTAGTTTGTTGGAATTTAACTACAAACCATCGAAATTATGTGTGCTTACTAACGAACAATTGTTTGAGCTAATTGACAAACATTTGTTGTCTGTAAAATCAGATGATAGTAAAAATGAATTTTATATTTCTCAATTAATTGCTGCGGGTACAGAATACAATGAAAATGCTTTTAATAGTATCTATCAAAATGTTTTGAATGAAAAAGGGTTAAAATTGGTATATCAAGATGTGATTTATCCTCTATTGGTTAGGGTAGGTTATATGTGGTCGCAAGATTCGTTAGTTGCTACACAAGAGCATTTTATTTCTAATTTACTGAATAGAAAAATATTCGCAGGGATTGATTCTATTGAGCAATCAGACGTTACTTCAGAAAAAAGTTGGTTGCTTTTTTTACCTGAAAATGAATTTCACGAATTGGGATTATTGATTGCTTGTTATTTGTTGAAAAATGCAGGAAATAAAGTATATTATTTAGGAAGTAATGTTCCTTTTGAAGCACTGAAAAATACCTTAGATGAAATCTATGTTTCTGATGTTTTAACGTTTATTGTTCATACCACTCAGAGTTCAGAAGTTGTAAATTATCAAAAATTGATGATAGAAAACAATATTCGTTTCTTTATTGGAGCAAACGAAACTACTCAACATCAATTGTCAAATGATGTAACATGTACATGGTTGTCAAATCTAAATGAATTAGAAAGTTATGTCTAAAATAGCAGTCATAGGAGCTGGTTACGCTGGAATCAGTACAGCATCTTACCTTGCAAAAGCAGGGCATGAAGTGATTGTTTTTGAAAAAAATGAGTCCATTGGTGGTCGTTCTCGACAATTTACTACAGAATTGGGCTATGTATTCGATATGGGGCCAAGTTGGTACTGGATGCCTGATATTTTTGAACGTTATTTTAATGATTTTGGCGTAAAGGTTTCTGAATTATACGACCTAAAACTGTTATCTCCTTCATTTGATGTGGTATATGGTCAAAAGGACACCATGCATGTTCCTGAAAATTTTCAAGAATTATGCGATTTATTTGAATCCATTGAAAAAGGTAGTGCGGTTCAGTTAAAAAGATTCATGGAAGAAGCGGAGTTTAAATACAAAGTGGGGGTGAATGAATTGATTTACAAACCAGCAAATTCCTTAACTGAATTTATGACTCCTGAAGTGATGAAAGGTGTAATTCGTTTACAAGTTTTTTCTTCCTTTAGTAAGCATGTAAGAAAGTTTTTTAAAAACCCAAAGCTGATTACCTTGATGGAATTTCCAGTATTGTTTTTAGGAGCAATGCCTCAAGATACTCCAGCTTTATATAGTTTAATGAATTATGCAGGACTAAAATTAGGGACTTGGTATCCTGATGGTGGTTTTGGAAAAGTAATAGACGGAATGGTAAAAGTTGCCGAACAAGTAGGTGTTTCATTTAAGGTTAATTCTGCTGTTCAAAACATAAACATTGAAAATAATTTTGCAACTTCCATTACCGTCAATGGAGAAACAATCTTGTTTGATGCGGTGGTAGCTTCTGCAGATTATCATCATGTTGAAGAAAAGCTATTACCTCCTGCTTATCGTAATTATACAGAAAAGTACTGGGAGAAAAAAACGTTTGCCCCATCGAGTTTGATATATTATTTAGGGGTGAACAAACGCATTAAAAACTTGAATCACCATACTTTATTTTTTGATGAAGATTTAACACAACATGCCAAGGAAATTTATAAAAATCCGCAGTGGCCATCCAAACCTTTGTTTTATGTATGTTGTCCTTCAATTACAGATCAACAAGTTGCGCCTGAAGGTCATGAGAATTTGTTTTTGTTGATGCCTTTAGCTCCTGGTTTGACTGATACAGAAGAAATGCGTGAGAAATATTTCATTCAAATGATTCAACGCTTGGAACAACAAGTAGGTGAGGAGATATTGTCTCATATAGATTATAAAAAAAGTTATTGCGTAAAAGATTTCATCCATGATTATAACTCGTATAAAGGCAACGCTTATGGTTTAGCAAATACACTTGCGCAAACTGCCATTTTTAAACCGAAAATTAGAAACAAAAAAGTCAATAATTTATTTTACACGGGTCAGCTAACCGTTCCAGGTCCAGGTGTACCACCATCCTTGATTTCAGGTAAAATAGCAGCCAACGAATTATTAAAACAATTAATACCTTAAGATTATGAAAGCACTATTTGATGAGGTATCTGTGATGTGTAGTAAATTGACTACCAAACGATATAGTACAAGTTTTTCGTTGGGCATTCTTTTCTTAAAAAAGCCTTTGAGAAATCCGATTTACGCGATATATGGTTTTGTGCGCTTTGCGGATGAAATTGTAGATAGTTTTGATGGATATGATAAAAAATACTTACTAGGTAAATTCAAGTCTGATTTGTATGAAGCTATTGATCAACGAATTTCCTTAAATCCAATTTTGAATTCTTTCCAACAAGTCGTTCACCAATACAATATTGATATTGAGTTGGTAAATGTGTTTTTAGACAGTATGGAAATGGATTTGGAAAAACAGTTCTATGTGAAAGAAAATTATGAAAAATACATTCTAGGTTCGGCTGAAGTTGTTGGATTGATGTGTTTGAAAGTGTTTTTAGATGGAAACCAAGAGAAGTACCAAGAGTTGAAACCGTATGCAATGAAATTAGGTGCAGCTTTTCAAAAAATCAATTTCTTACGTGACTTAAAAGATGATTATCAAACATTGGGGAGGTCTTATTTTCCAAATGTAGATATGACAGAATTTACGTTGAGTGCGAAAAGAGAGATCGAAGCTGAAATTGCACAAGACTTTAAAGAAGCGCTTGTTGGAATCAAAAAACTTCCCGTTTCCTCTAAAGGTGGTGTATATTTGGCGTATGTTTACTACCTTACTTTGTTTAAGAAAATTAAAAGAATTTCAGTTGACCGTGTTTTGGTAGAGCGTATTCGTGTAAATGATGGAGAAAAAATTGCTCTAATGTTTAAAAGTATGCTTCAGTTTAAAACTAATTTGTTATAATGCGATTATCTGTTCTGCTAATATGTTTATTGTTTTTATCGAGTGCTTCATCAATGCTAACATTAACGGAGGTTCGTTTACTATTTAAAAGCGCACCTTTCGACAAGCATGTTTGTACAAAATTGATTTATTCATTTAAAAATCAGTCGGTTTCAAATCCTGTTTTTACAGCATATAAAGCGAGTGGATTTATGATGAATGCAAAACACGTTGGAAATCCTTTAGATAAATTAATTACTTTCTCAAAAGGGAAAAATTTATTGGAACAAACTATAAAAAAAGAGCCAACAAGCTTAGAAATTCGTTTTTTACGTTTGATAATGCAGGCAAATACTCCTTCTTTTTTAGGTTATTCAGACGCGATTCCACGTGATAAGAGATTTGTTTTACAAAGTGTAAAATCAGAAACAGATATTGAATTGAAAAATATGATTGTAGCATTCTTACAAAAATCTGATATTTTAACACAATCTGAAAAACAAAAATTATGAATTCAATTTCTATAAATATTCTCATTACCACCATTACTTTTTTTTCGATGGAGGCTGTCGCTTGGCTCGCTCATAAGTACATCATGCATGGATTTTTATGGGGGCTTCATAGTGATCACCATAAAAAAGAAGTAACTAGTTTTTTTGAGAAAAATGATTATTTCTTTGTGATTTTTGCAGCTCCTGGAATTACAGGATTGTTTGTTGGTTTACACGATGGATTTACTTGGCCGTTTTGGATTGGTCTTGGAATTACTATTTATGGAATTGCTTATTTCTTTGTACATGATATCTTCATCCACCAACGCTTCAAAATTTTTAGGAATGCGAATCAGATGTATTTTAGAGCAATTCGACGTGGGCATAAAATGCATCATAAGCATTTAGGTAAAGAAGATGGAGAATGTTTTGGTATGTTGTGGGTTCCTTATAAGTATTTTAAAGAAGCAAGAAATAAATGAAAAATCTGTACTTAGTAATTGATTTACTGACGATTGCTGTTCCATTTATATTTTCATTTCATCCAAAACTTCAGTTTTACAAGCATTGGAAAGCATTTTTTACTGCTAATTTGATAAGTGATGTGATCTTCATTGCTTGGGATATGTTGTTTACCCATTGGAAAGTGTGGGGATTTAATCCGACTTATGTTACTGGAAATTACCTCGGAAATCTACCTGTTGAAGAAGTACTGTTTTTTATATGTATTCCGTTTTCATGTGTATTTACGTATCATAGTTTAAATACATTTTTCACATTTTCTTGGAAAGAAAGGACTGAAAAGATTATTGTTGTTTCTTTATCGTTAGTGTTATTATTTCTAGGGATTTATTTCTGGGGGAAGGCATATACTTCAGCAACCTTTATCTCACTTTCACTCTTCCTACTTCTACTAAAATTCGGTTTAAAAGTTACTTGGCTTCCTAAGATTTTGAGTATTTATCCAGTTTTATTGATTCCTTTTTTTATTGTGAATGGTATACTTACAGGTACGGGATTGGAGTCGCCGGTGGTATGGTACGATAATCTAGAAAATCTTCATGTTCGTTTAGGGACAATTCCAGTGGAGGATGTGTTTTACGGATTGGAATTGATTTTGTTGAATCTGTTTTTTTATGAGCGATTGAAGGGATAGGTTTTTCTCACCATTAAGAAATTAAGGCGTTAAGGGGTAGGGAAGTAGGTTGGGTTTTTTTAAGGTTTATTAAGAAATATCCTTTGGATATTAACAGGTAAATTCAACTAAATTTTCTTAATTTCTTAATGTTTAAATTGACAACCACATCAAAACCTCACTCTTGCAAATCCCATAGCAAAAGATAAACTATGTGCATCTTTTTGGAAAAAGGATAATGCATCTCTGGATGAAATTCCACATTCATATCCTCCATTTTTTAGGATGAAATTTATTCCAACAGGCATATTGTTTTTGTAGATTCCGCCACCAAAATAACCACAACTTAATTGTAACCATTTAAAAATTCTCAAATCACCTCCAAACGATACAATTGTATTTTTTATGTTTCCTGGATTTTCTGAATTAAAAGGAGCTACCACATCAAAGCCAATACCTAAAATTTTACGTATGTGGTAACTTGCTCCAAACCTAAAAGTCGAAGCATTTGCTAATTTATATTTTTCTTGACCTTTTAATGTTAGTAATCCTCCTTTTGTTAATAGCTGGTTTACCGATTTAGAGAGGTTTAAATCAGTTAAGCTGTTTATTCCAATGTTGCCTATTAACGTATCTTTTATTGTGTAAACATTTCTATCGTAAGTAACCGATCCAATATTGTTAACTGCAATTGCGACTTTTAATTTATTCCAAAGTATAGCACTTGCAGAAAAATCTAAACCATATCCAGAACCTACTGCAGGAGGAATTCCTCCATTGTAATTTTGAACAGTATTTACAGCTGACAAAACAGATTGGTAATTAATATTGTACGAAGATGTTAATGAAGAATGAAGTTCGATACCGTTTGCTGTTGCATCTAAATCAAACATCGCCATAGATTTAATGATGCGACCACCGATTCCTGCATAAATAGAGATAACACTGTCTATTCCGAAAACTTTACGACCATATCCTAAGTTATACGAACGATTCCAAACCATTTTGATCGAAGTACCATGTAATAATTGACTGATAGGTAGAGGAATAGTCATTGTTCCACTAACAACATTTTTCAGAGAGTCTGGAGATATATGTCCTGTGTTTGGAATTCGTGTTGTAATGTTTCCAATTTTAACATCTACGGAGTCGAATAAATTAGAAACCTTTCCATTCACAATTAAATTGGTTGCATTTTGACTTAGTTTTGAATACCATTGATAATTTTCACGAACATTAAATGCAATCCCACCGAAAATTTTGCCTTGAAAAGCTAGTCCTCCCCAGTTATAATCTGCATACATCGATATGCCAGCTTGTGCATATTCTGATATAGCTGCTTGTTGATCTTTCCAATTAATAACTTTGGTTGAATCGTATGCAATTGCTGTATAAATCGATTTCCCGAAATTTTGCAAACGTGTTTTGTTTATAACATCCGACGAAATTCCAAAGCCAAACTCACTCGAACCCCAAGTAAATTTTTTCTTTTCATAACCAGTTCCCCATCCGAGTGCTGATGTATTTACACCTAAGCATTGATAATCAGTAAGAAATGTTGTGGCAACACCTTTACCAACAGCTGTATATGCAACACCTTGGGTTTGTGAGAACATTGAAAACGAACTTAAAAGCGCGATACAAAGTAGAGAAAATTTCATGCGTATTAGTTTAGAATGGTAAAGATATAAAAAAGAGGAAAGACATTGAGGAAAAAGACCTTAGACCTCAGTGCTTAGTTGCAACTATTTTTTAATAAATATATTCTAAAGACCACAGCACTCATAACACCCTCTCACATTTATAAACCTAAATTTTTAACTTGTGAATGGTTAATTCCCACCTCCAATCAACCCTTATATGCCTTATTTGGTTCTAATCTACAATTTCACCCTGAGCTTGTCGAGGGGCTTCAAATCCCTTTCATTTTCAATTCTTCAAATTCAATTTGTGATTTTAATCATGTTTTTCTGTGAGTAGCATCATTCAGCAAAATATTCAATCTGCCGTACTTTGCTTTAGAAAATTAAAAACTGATCAATATGCCATTTTATCAAAAACACGGTACAATTCCAAAAAAGAGACACGTCGTTTCAAGACAGTCTAATGGGAATTTATTCCACGAAGAATTAGTAGGAACGGAAGGATTCGCTGGAATGTCTTCTTTAGTATACCATTTAAATCCACCTACCATGGTGAAAGAAATGGGGGAAGCATATTCTGTAAAACCAAAAATTGCTATTACTGAGAATTTAAAATGTTTAAGTTTTTCAGGTTTTGAATTAAAACCAGAAGCAGATTATATTAAAAGTCGTAAAACACTTTTTGTAAACAACGATATGCATATTGGTTTAGCTGCTCCAACTACATCTACTCCGTATTTCTTTAAGAATGCAGATGCAGATGAAATGATATTTGTACACGTTGGTACTGGTACATTGAAAACAATGTATGGTAACATCGATTTCGAATATGGAGATTATTTGATTATTCCAAGAGGAACAGTGTATCAAATCAATTTCAATACAGAAAATAACCGTTTGTTAATTGTTGAATCTTTTAGTCCAATTACAACTCCAAAAAGATATAGAAACCAATTTGGTCAATTGTTAGAGCATTCTCCTTTCTGTGAACGTGATGTGAAAACTCCTCAAAATATGGAGACGCACGAAACAATGGGAGAATTCAAAATCAATATTAAAAAACAAGGAATGATTTATCCTTATACCTATGCAACACATCCATTTGATGTTGCTGGTTGGGATGGATACCATTTCCCTTATGCGTTCTCCATCTTCAATTTTGAACCAATTACAGGTCGTATTCACATGCCACCAACAATTCACCAAAATTTTGAAGGAAACAACTTTGTGATTTGTTCATTTGTACCTCGTTTGTACGATTATCACCCAGATGCTATCCCTGCACCTTATCACCATAGTAATATTGATTCTGATGAGTTATTATACTATGTAGATGGTGATTTTATGAGTAGAAATGACATCCAAAAAGGTCAAATTACATTACACCCAGGAGGTTTACCTCACGGACCTCATCCAGGTGCTATCGAAAGAAGTATCGGTAAAAAAGAAACAAATGAATTAGCAGTAATGATTGATCCTTTCAAACCTGTAATGATTACAGAAGAAGCGTTAGGATTAGAAGTAAATGATTACTACAAATCTTGGATGGCTCAAAAATAGTTAAGTAAGAATGTTGCAATGCAACATCCTATTTTATAAAATAAAACACAAAAAAAAATGGAAACTAAAGACTTAAAAAACGTTGGGAATTATAACTATGGGTTAGAAAAAATCTTCGAAGAGGCTCAAGATTTTCTTCCAATAAACGGTACTGACTACGTAGAATTATATGTAGGAAATGCGAAACAAGCTGCTCATTATTATAAAACTGCTCTAGGATTTCAATCTTTTGCATACCAAGGATTAGAAACTGGTGTGAAAGATCGTACTTCATATGTAGTTAAACAAGATAAAATCAAATTGATTTTGACGACTCCTATGACTTCAGATAATGAAGTTGCTGAGCATATCAAACAACATGGAGATGGTGTTAAAGTGATTGCACTTTGGGTAGATGACGCAAGAAAATCGTACGAAGAAACAATCAAAAGAGGTGCTAAATCTTACTTCGAACCAAGAGTGGAATCGGATAAAGATGGTGAAGTAGTTCGTGCTGGTATTCATACGTATGGAGATACAGTTCACATTTTTGTAGAACGTAAAAACTACAACGGTGTTTTCTTACCAGGTTTTGAGAAATGGGAATCAGAATATAATCCTATCTCTACAGGTTTAAAATACATTGACCACATGGTTGGGAATGTTGATTTAGGAGATATGAATAAATGGGCCGCTTTCTACCAAGATGTTATGGGGTTTGCGAATTTGATAACATTTGATGATAAAGATATTTCTACAGAGTACACTGCTTTAATGAGTAAAGTAATGACGAATGGAAATGGTCGTATTAAATTCCCTATCAATGAGCCTGCTCACGGAAAGAAAAAATCTCAAATCGAGGAGTATATCCAATTCTATGGAGGTGCTGGATGTCAACATATTGCAGTAGCAACAGACGATATCGTTTTCACAATTTCTGAAATGCGTAAACGTGGTGTTGAGTTCTTACATGTACCTGGTGATTATTACGATACAGTTTTCGGACGTGTAGGTGATATTCAAGAAGATATCGAAACTTTGAAAAGTTTGGGAATCATGGTAGATAGAGATGAAGATGGATACTTACTTCAAATCTTTACTAAACCTGTAGAAGATAGACCAACTTTATTCTTTGAAATTATCCAACGTAGAGGTGCAAACTCTTTCGGAAAAGGAAACTTCAAAGCTTTGTTTGAATCTATCGAAGCAGAACAAGAAAGAAGAGGAACACTTTAATTATGAATTAGGAAAGATGGGTTATGAATTTCATAGCCCATTTTTTTATCCTATTAATTCATA
>CANGOA010000113.1 GCA_947455255.1 Flavobacteriia bacterium
ATCAAAAGTTTTAGAAATTCTGAAATAAAAATACCTTCCTATTCTCAAATGAATATAGAGATTCAGATAAACTAAAATATAACCTTTTTACAATTCCTTCGTACAGTAAATAATTGCTAGATAACAAGTAAAGTTGTAAATTTGCACTGCATGTATATTGAAGAATTAATAGGAGATTTGTTATTACGTCACAATTGTGTCGTAATCCCTACTTTCGGAGGATTTGTAGCTGGGCAAACTTCTGCTACATTTGATCCAAACAAAGGAACCATACTTCCTCCTCATAAATCTCTATTATTCAACAAACAACTTATAAACAACGACGGTTTATTGATTGCTGCTTACGCTCATTCAACTAAAAAATCATACGAAGAATCCAACGATTATATCCAAAAACAAATTCAACATTGGCACCATAAATTAGATGCAGGTGAACGTATTTCCATTGATCGTGTTGGTTTTATATTTTTAGATAGTGAGCGCAATATTGGATTTGAACAAGACCGTTTTCATAATTTATTGTTGGCTTCTTACGGTTTAGGTAAAGTACACTTCTTAAGTCAGGAAGATATACAATTAATGACTCAGCAGGAAGTGTTTACTTTAAGTGGAGAACCCATAGTTGAAATTGAAAAAAACATTCCAATTATTGAGCTTTCAACTCCTGGAAATATTCATGAAGAAACAACGAATGATCAAATTGGGAATAATGAAAAAGCTCCAATAATCTCAATAAACTCCAAAAGAGTATGGAAATATGCTGTTGCTGCAGCATTATTACCAGTTTGTTTTTATACCTATTGGATACCTATGAAAACTAGAGCTTTAGAATCTGGTATCGTTTCTATTCAGGATTTCAATCCATTTCATAAAAGTCATGGAGGTTTATACAAAAAAGAGATTTTAGATTTGAGAATAAATCAAAAAGTTGAAGAGTCAGATTTAGATCAAATATTACGTTCACTCCCCGCAGAAGTTGAAATTTTCTCCTACCCTATTGATTCGGATGTTTATGTTCCTGTAAAAGTTAGAGAACATATTCAATCCAAAATAATTAAACAAATACCGAAAATTCGTATAAAAGAAATTCCAGCTCCTAAAAAAGTGATTCCAGTTTCAAAATCAGTTTCCGTAATCTCTACCCCAAAGACTACTGGTCATTTAATTGTAGGTTGTTTTTCAACAGAACAAAATGCAAATCAATTAATTTCTGAACTAAAACAAAAAGGATTCAATGCTTATATTGTTGATGTTAAAAATGGTCTACATCGCGTGAGTGCATGTAAAAGCAATTCAGATTCTATGCTAAATGAAGCGAAAGAAAAACTTTCTCCTCTTCAAATTTCAGGCTGGATTCTTCACAATTAACATCTTAGTTGTTTATTCATAAACTCTTAGGTATACTTCGATTGAATTTTATATTCACAATTGTATAGTTTTTTCAACTAGACCAAAATCTTTATTGTAAATTTCATATATTTACAACTAAAAATTTAATACTAAAATCTAAATTAACACATAAAATCATTATGAAGAGATTGATACTTTCAGTTGGTATGTTCTGTTTTTCTGTTTTAGTTTTCGGTCAAGATACCGTTACAAATGCAGAAAAAAGCAACTACAAATTCACTAAAATTTACCATTTAGATGCAACACCAGTTCAAAGTCAAGGTTTTGCTGGAACTTGTTGGAGTTTTTCAGGGTTATCATTTTTTGAATCCGAATTAATGCGTTTAGGTGTTAAAAATCCTAAAGTTCTTTCAGAAATGTATATTGTTCGAAAAGCATATGAAGAAAAAGCAGACAAATACATTCGTATTGATGGGAAAATCAATTTTAGTCAAGGTGGTGGATTTGTAGATATACCATTCATAATAAAAAAATATGGAGTTGTTCCTGAAGAAATCTATAAAGGATTAAATTACGGTTCAGAAAATCATGCACATGGAGAAATGTTTAACGTACTTGACGGAGCGGTTCAAGGTATGTTGAAATATTCCAAAGAAGAAATGGAGAAAGATGACTCTAAAGGTATCACAACCAAAGCATGGAAAAATGCAATTTCTGGAATATTAGATGCTTATTTAGGAAAGGAACCTTTAGAATTTACAATTGGTGATAAAAAATTCACTCCAAAATCTTATGCTGAGTCTTTAAAATTAAACATGGATGATTATGTCTCAATTACATCATTTATTGGTCATGATTTGTATAAACCAGCTCATTTAGCAATTCCTGATAATTGGTTGTGGGAAGGTTCATATAACGTAACATTAGATGATTTATATAATATTGCAGAATACGCATTGAAAAATGGATATACCATCGCTTGGGGATCTGACGTATCTGAAAAAGGATTTAGTTTCCGTAATGGAATTGCGATTTGTCCTGAAGACGAAAGTTCAATCGATGTTAAAGGAAAAGATGCTAAAATGTTCTCTGATGCAGGTGCAGAAAAACATGCAAATGGTTTTTTAAACCCAGTAAAAGAAATAACTATCACTCCTGAATTACGTCAAGAAGCTTATGATAAAAAATTAACAACAGACGACCATGGTATGCATATTGTTGGTTTGTATAAAGATCAAACAGGAAAAAAATTCTTTTTAGTAAAAAATTCATGGGGAAGCGATCGTAATTATCCAAAAGGATATTTCTATGCATCAGAAAATTTCTTCCGTTACAAAACAATGAATTATTATTTACATAAAGACGGAATTCCAAAAGACATTCGTAAAAAATTAGGTATCTAATTCAATAGAAATTAACCTATGGAAAGATTAACACCAGCGGAAGAACAAGTCATGCTTAGACTCTGGAAACTTGAGAAATCAACGGTAAAGGAAATTGTTGCGCTATACGATGATCCACGTCCAGCATACAATACCACATCCACTATAGTTCGAATTTTAGAAAAGAAAAAATTCATTCGTCACAAAGCTGTTGGCCGCGGTCATATTTACATTCCTAAAGTTACACGAGAACAGTATAGGGAGTATATGGCTGATTACTTGTTGAAACATTATTTCGATGGTGAACGCAAGGAAATAGTAAGTTATTACACTAGTAAAAGTTCACTAAACGAACTGTTATAAAACTAAAAAAGCCACAGATTTTGTGGCTTTTTTAGTTTTACAACATCTTATAAATATACTTAGAATTAATAATTTTTAAAATACCTTTTTTGTGGTATTGTTTGCAATTTAGAACGAATCTAAATTTGCATCATAAATTAACACTCATGAGAAATATAAAAAAACTACTTATTCTTTCGTTCATATTGGTAACTCAATTAGTAAGTGCTCAAATATTAACCAAAGAAGACTCATTGAATGCAGGATTGGTTCGATCTTCAAATCCTACAGTTATTTCTGGATATGGAAATGTGCGTTACCAACGAAATTTCACTAATCAAGAATCTATGATGAATGTTGATCGCATCGTATTATTTGTAGGTCATCGTTTTAATAAACGCATTTCATTTTTCTCAGAATTAGAGATTGAGGATTGTAAAGTAGCAGGAGGCGAATTAGGGGGAGAATTTGCTATGGAACAGGCATTTTTAAAATTTGACCTTAATAGTAATAACTATATTTCAACTGGTTTATTTATACCACGTGTTGGGATTATTAATGAAAACCATTTACCTACAACATTTAATGGTAACGAAAGACCATTTGTAGAAAACTACATTATTCCTGCAACTTGGAGAGAAATTGGAGTTGGATATTACGGAACGAGTACAAAAATTCCTGGTTTAAATTATTCAGCTTCATTAATGAATGGATTAGATGCTTCTGCATTTACAAAAGGAGACGGAATACGTGGAGGGCGTTATGAAGGTCGAAATGCCAATGCAAATGCATTAGCTGCAAATGCAGCAATCTTATATTATCGTGGTGGTCTTCGTTTTCAAATATCGGGATATTATGGAGGAAGTACAGGAATCTCAAAATTTGCATCAGATTCAACAGGATTAAAAAATGGAGCTTTTAGTAATCCTGTATCACTCTTTGAATCAAATATACAATACCGTATTCATGGATTTACCTTTAAAGCATTAGCAGCTTATGTACATATCAATAATGCGTATGGAATTAATATTGCTTACAAAAACGATACACCTGAAAGTATTTTTGGTGCATACGGCGAATTAGGTTATAATTTCTTTCATAAAACTGATAAAAACTTAACTTTATTTGCTCGTTATGAAAATTTAAACATGAACATGAAGTTACCATCTAACGTAGTTCGTGACGAAACAATCAATCGTCAATATTTAGTTAGTGGAATTACTTTTCAACCACATAAAGGAGTTTCCATAAAATTTGATTATTATTGTCTACTAACTGGTGCTTCGAGTTCTACCCCATCCAAACCAGTATACAACCAACAAAAGATTATCAACCTTGGGGTAGGTTATAGTTTTTAAAATGAACAAAGACAGAAGAGAATTTATCAAAAACTCTTGTACATTGTGCGCAGGAGTCTTAGGATTAAGTGCATTATTACCTACTTTACAAAGTTGCGTAGCAATTAACACGTTACAACTTGAACCCGTAAATAATTCTTTTCAATTACCAACTACCTCTTTTGTTGAAAATTCTAAAGTAGTAGTCATTAAACATCAATCATTAGCTTTTTCTATTGCTGTAGTAAAAATTAATCCTACAATTTACCGTTCGTTTGAATTAAAATGTACACACCAGGATAATGGTTTAGGAGTTTCAAATTCAGGATTTTTCTGCAGTATGCATGGAAGTAATTTTGACTTAAATGGAAAAGTTCTCACTCCACCAGCGAGTAGAAATTTAAAAGAATATAAAACAGTATTAACGAACGATCAAGTTATTGTATCAATCGCTTAATTTTTATTTTTTATCTCTTAGTTCAATAAAACTATTGATTTTTTCATTTTCGATTAAGACAGTTAGGTTGTAATAAACAATTTCCCAAGTCCCATTTGTATTTTGTAAGATACCACTCCCTCTACAACCGCGCATCCATGTATCTAAATCTTCATCAAACCAAGCCATTGTTGAATCTTTTGAAAACATCCAAACCCGATTTCTTGGTGTAAAATTCCATGCTTTCCCTTTATCAAAATAGGGTTTAGAAAAAGTTGAAAATGCTTCTTTGTTCCAACGTTCTCCTGGAGCTGTACCTAAAAAGACAAAATCCGATGCCATAAATCCGAAATAATTGGCGTAATTGGCTGTTCCTGCAGCTTTGTGCCATTGATCCATTAAGCTATCCAGATTTTTTTCTTGACCATAAACAAAATGGGAAGAAAGTGTTAACGTTAAAAAAAGTAAAATTGTGCGCATAGACTAAAATAAAGATGTTCAAATGTAGTCCAATTTTTACTTTTCTTCTTTAACTTTACCTAAATTAAATCAACATTCATAAATCTAAAATTAAAAATATGTATCCAGCAGAATTAGTTGCTCCAATGAAACAAGACTTAGTAAATGTAGGTTTTGAAGAATTATTATCACCAACACAGGTAGATGAGGTTATTGCAAATACAAAAGGGACATTATTAGTTGTTGTTAACTCCGTATGTGGTTGTGCAGCAGGTAATATGCGTCCAGGAGTTAAATTATCATTGAACGGAGATAAAAAACCAACAAAATTAACAACTGTATTTGCAGGAGTAGATGGTGAAGCTGTTGCTCAAGCAAGAAAACATTTTTTACCTTACCCTCCATCTTCACCTTCCATTGCCTTATTCAAAGATGGCGAATTGGTTCATTTCTTAGAAAGACACCATATTGAAGGAGGAACAGCACAGATGATTGCTGAGAATTTAACAGAAGCATACAGCGAATTCTGTTAATAAACTATCGATTTTTGAAACAGCGTTAAATGGTTTAGCTACTATTGACGCTGTTTTTATTTAGTCTCTTATGTACATAGACACTCATACACACCTTTATTCCTCTCAATTTGACGAAGATCGCGACGAAGCTATTCAACGTGCATTAGATAATGGTGTGGAAAAATTATTACTCCCAAATGTAGACTTACGTTCAATTGAAGGTATGTTTGCCTTAGAAACCAAGTATCCAGGCGTATGTTATCCGATGATGGGACTTCATCCTTGTTCGGTAGATGCTCATTGGGAAGATACATTAGCACAACTTAAACAATGGTTAGACAAGCGATCTTTTATAGCCATTGGCGAAATAGGAATCGATTTATATTGGGATAAGACCTTTCTAAAAGAACAAGAACAAGCTTTTATAACACAACTAAATTGGGCGAAAGAACTTCAAATTCCGATTGTAATTCATGCTAGAGATTCTTTTCCTGAAATCTATTCGATACTTGACCAACACAATGATGAGCGACTTAAAGGAGTATTTCATTGTTTTTCAGGTAATGAAAGCGATGTTCAAAAAATTCTTTCCTATGAAGGTTTTTCTTTTGGTATTGGAGGTGTTGTTACGTACAAAAAATCGACTTTACCTGAAGTAGTACAGTATATTCCAATCCAAAAATTGGTGTTAGAAACAGATTCTCCTTATTTAGCACCTACTCCCTTCAGAGGTAAACGTAACGAAAGCAGTTACTTGACAGCCATTGCTTCTAAAATTTCTGATATTTACGAAATTTCAGAGCAAGAAATTGGGAGAATTACTAGTGAAAACGCACGACAACTTTTTTCTATTTAAGATGATAAAACCGAAGGTATTAATCATTTATACAGGTGGAACCATTGGAATGGTTAATGATCCTCATTCAGGAACGCTTACAGCATTTAATTTTGATCATTTGTATCAACAGATTCCAGAAATTAAACGTTTAAATGTTCAATTAGAAACAATTTCATTTGAAAAGCCTGTAGATTCATCCGAAATGAATCCAACTTATTGGAAGCAAATTGCAGAAATAGTTTCTGAACATTATTTAACGAATGATGGTTTTGTGATTCTTCATGGTTCTGATACCATGGCTTATACAGCATCTGCACTTAGCTTTATGTTGCAAGGTTTGTCCAAACCCGTAATCCTTACAGGTTCACAGTTACCTATTGATGAAATTCGTACGGATGGTCGAGAGAATGTATTGACTTCCATCGAAATAGCAGCTGCTAAAAATAGTGATGGTTCAAGTAAAATTCAAGAAGTCGCGATCTACTTTGAGAATAATTTATTCCGTGGCAACCGTACAACAAAAATTTCTGCGAATGCATTTGAAGCGTTTAGTTCTCCGAATTACCCGCCACTTGCTACCGCTGGAATTCATATCAATTACAATCAAAATATATCTGATAACCCGAAAAACTTTCAATTATTTACAAAACTTGATAACCGTGTTGCTTTATTGAAAATTTTCCCTGGATTTAACGCTTCTGTTTATCAAAGCTTATTTGACATTTCAAAAATCAAGGGAATCATTTTAGAAACCTTTGGCGCAGGAAATGCACCAACAGACAAAGCATTTGACGATTTGATAGAAAAATACATTGCAGATGGTGGTATAGTACTCAATATAACGCAATGTAATAGTGGTTCTGTTGAACAAGGTTTATATCAAACGAGTTCATTTTTTCAAAAAGTCGGAGTCATTGGTGGTGGAGACATGACTACTGAAGCAGCTGTATGTAAATTTATGTATGCTTTAGGGAATAGTTCAAGTCAAGCAGACGTAAAAAATATACTTGCTCAAAATATTTCTGGGGAATTAACAATTTAAGTTGTTTTTTTCGTACTTTCGCACTCCTATAAATAAAGGAGAGATGTCCGAGTGGTTTAAGGAGCACGCCTGGAAAGCGTGTATAGGCCTAAAGCTTATCGCGGGTTCGAATCCCGCTCTCTCCGCACAGCAAAAAAGCCCGATTTGATTCGGGCTTTTTTATTGGATATAACAGACGCCCTGTAGGGATGCAAAATGATCTGCAAGGCATTGCGGATCTACTTGGTTTTTACGTTGCCCTCGATTTCTGTTACGATTTTCGCTACGGCTGGACAAATTTCCACGTTTTTGGTTGTTAGATCGAGGATTTGGTACATGTTTTTACGATCAGTGTGTGGGTATTCGCGACAAGCGAGCGGTCGCACGTCGTAGATGGAGCATTTATTATCATTTCCTAAAAAATAACAAGGCGAAGATTTGAGTACAAAATCACCATCTTCATCCACGCGTAAAAACTCATCTTCGAATTTTCCAGATTTCATCCCCATACTTTTAGAAATACGATCTATATCCACTTTTCTAAAAATAGGACTAGTTGTTTTACAACAATTTGCACATTCCAAACAATCAATCCCTTTGAATGTCTTTACATGGGCCGTATGAAATTGCGTATCTAACAAACGATTATTCGTTTTTTTAAGACTTACAATTTTCTTTTTTAAGGCTGGTAGATTTGCTTTCGCATCATCTAGTAAATGTTGGTACTTCATTATTTTTTTAATAAAGTTGCGAAGTCTTTAGCAAAATATGTCAAGATTCCATCTGCACCTGCACGACGAATACTCAATAACATTTCAGACATCGTAGCTTCGTAATTCAACCAACCATTTTGCGATGCAGCATAAACCATGGCACATTCCCCACTCACATTATAAGCAGTAATTGGAACGGCGAATTTTTCTTTCAAAGAAGCAATTACATCCAAATAGCAAAGAGCGGGTTTCACCATCAACATATCTGCACCTTCTTTGATATCCAATTCCGCTTCAATTAAAGCTTCTCGGCGGTTTGCAGGATTCATTTGGTACGTTTTTTTATCTCCAGCCTTTGGAGCAGAATCTAAGGCATCACGGAATGGTCCGTAGAAAGCACTGGCGTATTTCACTGAATAAGACATAATACTCACATCCGTAAAGTTCGCTTGATCTAACGCCTCACGTATATACCCTACTCGTCCATCCATCATATCCGAAGGTCCTAGTATATCAATCCCTGCTTGTGCTTGCGCTATAGACATCTTCGCTAAGATAGGAAGCGTTTCATCGTTGATAATTTTACCATCGCGCACCAATCCATCATGACCATCCGAAGAATACGGATCCATCGCTACATCACTCATAAGTACGATTTCAGGAAAACGATCTTTCAAGGTACGAATTACATCTAAGTAGAAATTATCTGAAGCATAACTGTGGGAAGCGATTGCATCTTTCAATCGTTCTTCAATCGCAGGGAAAAGCACATAGGTATTAATTCCTAATTCCAAACATTTCTCCACCTCAGGAAGTAACATATCTATACTCCATCGGAAATTATTCGGTAAGGATTTAATCTCCGATTTAATTCCTTTTCCATTTTGTAAAAAGATCGGATAAATTAAATTTTCAGCACCTAATTTGGTTTCTTCCACCATTGCACGAATGGCAGCGTTTTTACGATTTCTCCTTGGACGAATATTCATATGAGTGACGAGTTAAGAGTGACGAGTGACGAAGTATTATAAAAGACAAAAGACTTTAAATAGTTAAAGTCTTTTGTCTGATTTCGTTTTTTGTCAACGATTAGATATTTTCAATGATAACTGCAGAAGCACCACCACCACCATTACAGATAGCAGCACCACCGTATTTCGCGTTATTTTGTTTCAATACATTTACCAACGTAACTAAGATACGAGATCCAGAGTTTCCTAGTGGGTGACCTAACGCA
>CANGOA010000114.1 GCA_947455255.1 Flavobacteriia bacterium
AATTAATTTTTTGTCTGCCTCGAAAATTTAATTTTTATTCTTCACCTAATAAATCATATTAAAGGCGATTCGTAAGAGTCGCCTTTTTTTGTGCAAGAGTTTATATTATCTTTGATTTATAATAGATGAGTGTTGAAATGATTAAAAGAATGAAGTATAATTTCACTTCCCTCCTTGAGGAGAGAAAGCATTGCTTTCGAAGACCAAGCAATGCTGTAGGGAGATTGAGGGAGGTGACAAATTTAATTCTCCTCTTCCTGCTAACTTCTCTCGTCTCTCGTCACTCCGTCGCTCAAAAAGCGTATCACGAACAACACCTTAAACTCGATTCGATCTATAAAAAATTTGGCGTAAAAGGATCATGTATCGTCTTTAATCAAGTTAAAAACAAGTATTATTATAGTGATACAACTAAAATCAAACATCTTTATGCTCCTAATAACACCTTCGATTTTTATGTTGGATTAATCGGCTTAGAGAGTGGTGTCATTAAAAATTATGAAAACCCAAATGGGGATGATACACTCACAAACGATAAATTAATTAAAGCTTTAAAATCACAAAATCCAGATTTTTTTAGTGTGACAACGCGTCGTATCAAACACGATCGTTTGCAAAATTGGTTGAGCTTATTGAATTATGGGAACCGTGATATCTCAGGAGGAATTGAAACGTTTTGGAAGGATAATACACTGAAGATTTCTACTAAACAACAATTCGATTTACTGAAAAAGTTGTACTACTACAACCTACCATTCTCCTTTGAGAATATTCGATTGGTAAAGTCGACCTTCCATTTAACCAAATTGGTAAATAAAAACGTGTATACTTACAAAGTAACAGGGTCTCAAAATGGAAAACAACACGCTTGGTTTATTGGTTATGTGGAATTTTTGAATAATACCTATATGTTTGTTCAGTCCCTCGAAAGTAATAAACTCACGACTACTACATTTGAAGCGCTCAACGGGGAAGTTATGTACCAAATACTTCATTCCCTTGGTGTGTTAGGTGAAGAAGCTTGTGGACATTTATAAAATTGGATAAACGCTTTCAAATAGTATGATATAAGCATCGAAAAAAGGCGATTCATTTCTGAACCGCCTTACTATTTTGAATGTTGTTGTTAGTTACTCTAACACAATTTTTCTATTTTCAATAGATTGATTTTGATTGTCTAGAACAAAAAGAATATAGATTCCTTTTGAACCAAATGTTTTCATTGAAATTTCTGTATTTTGTGTAGTGATGTAGTTATTATATACCTCTTTTCCTGTAAGGTCTGTGATTTTGATAGAATAACCATTCATCATCGAGAAATTCCCATTGTTGACAATAAGAATGTCACTTGTTGGGTTAGGGTATACACTTAACTCATTGATTTTATTTGCATTTATTCCTGCTGTAAATTTCACTTTGATTTTAAGTGTGTCAGTAACAGTAGAAGTACAAACATTTCCTAGGGTATCACTAACTACAAAAGTACGTGTTGCGCTTCCTGAACAACCCTGTGGAGTCGTGTAAGTATAACTAACCGTTTTCTTCCCTAAGCCCGTATTTTTTGGATTTAGAACTTCTCCTATAACACCTTTACCTGAAAATGTACCACCAGTCGGAGAACCAACTAATGTAATCGCATTATCGCTTGTTAGTAGGTTTGAGATACTATTTAAAGTAACAGTAGGGTTTGGATTAACAGTAACTGTTGTAACGGAACTAGTTGCATTGCAAGATCCATCCGTAATTTTTACAGAATAATTACCTGTTTGGTTTACTGTATAACTTGCTTGGTTTTCATTTTGTAGTAGGTTGTTATTTTTATACCATTCATACGTGTAATTTGCTCCAGTAGTTGCAGCTAACACTACAGAATTACCTTGACAAAATGTTGTAGAGGAAGATGGAGTTATTGTAGCTATAGGATTCACACACCCAACATATAATTTGTTTATTTCTTCAGTTGTTAATGCTCTATTCCAGATACCTAATTCATCAATCTTACCATTATGGTATTTCATTTTATTACATTGAGATCCTATAAATAGAGAATCAAGAGTTGTATTCCAAGAAGATTTGTCGCTTGAACCTATCATTGTATTATTGGCATAGAGTTTTGCTGTTGTTCCATCAAATAATGCAACAATATGGTACCATGTTTTTGTTGTATAGGTATAATCAATTGATAAATCGTTTTCATAACCACCATAAAGAATAAATGGATTATTTCCAGACGTTGTTGCAAAAAACACTTCATTACCTTGATTAGCTAGTGGTTTTCCATATCCAAAAATAGGATGTCCATCGTTTCCTTGTCCTCCAGGAATACCATACGTATCGTGTGTAACCCAAACAGAAATTGTTCTTGGAGTTTTTCCTGAAGGAAGGTTTTTAAAACCTGTTGCAATATAGCTAACCGTATTATTATCATTTCCAACAAATTGATATGCACTATTGGATTTACCATAACGATCCGTTGTTGGGGTTGCATTATGAATTACTCCATGGTTAGCATTTGAACTAGCGTCTTTTGCATTACCATCTAGTCCCCAATAGCCAACTAACCCATTAGAAGGAACATAACTTGGAATGTTTTGAGAAAAAGCACTTGAACTAATTAGTAGTCCAAGGAATAAGCTTTTTATTTTTTGTTTCATATTGTATTTGTTTAATTAATCTATAATAAATAGTTTTTCAGTTCTACCTGATTCATATTGAACAATAAATAGTTGATTTTTAATAGTAGAATCAACTTTACGACCTAATAAATCATAATATCCGATGATTTTTTCATCTTTATCAAAAGATAATGTTGATATACCTGCTACACCTTTAGCTCTTACTTTATTTGATAATACTAAATTATGATCATAACTTTTTGAAGAAGTTCCTGAACAATTCATATCAGATACTCCTACTAAATATGAACTTTTTGGCTTTGGATTAGTTACAGTATATTGCAGAATATTTGAAGGTACAGAATTTATCAATATTAGTGTATCTCTATTAGAGTCGATTACTTTATATTCATAAATATTGAATTGTGTAATAGGTTTTGCTGTTGTGGGTAATGTCCAATCCATTTCTACGTTTCCGTCAACCGATGCAAGATTTCTAGCATGTATTGTTGTAACATCTCCAGATCTTTTATTATTTAATGAATCGACTGCCTCAATTGTATATGTCTGGGTAAAATTAAGACTTTGTGTATTTGTAGAATCTGTCCAATTTAAAATTCCTGGAGTAAAAAGAACAGTGTCAATATTTACTTTATTTCGTTTGATAATATATTTTGAAATATTATTTTTTTCTATGCTTTCCCAATGAACTGTAGGAACAGATAATTTAGGTCCAACTGATGCGTAACATGGTAAGTAAGCAGAATGAGTAAGAAAGTCTGTAAATGATATAGATCCGATATTTAATCGAGTGTCTCCTGTTTTACCCTGACCTAACTTATTAAAATATGCGTCAACTTCCAAATAATTATATGTAGCCATTGTATTATGTAATGTTGCTACTGTATCTCCTACTGAATTTTTGGAAGAAATTAAAGAATCTGAGTATAAATACATACTATTATCAGAATATCCGTTATATCTTAATTCAAATTTCACATAAAAACCTCCTTGTAGAGGATACATATTTTGAATTTTTGTATTCCAAATAAAATCCAGTGTATTTACAAAATGAATTTTAATTGTTTTTGAACGATGATCATGTTCAAGTTTAAAATTAGATGTTGTTTGTGCGTTAATTAAGCTTGTTAATGTAATCGCAAGTGTTAAAAGAATTGTTTTCATATTTTTCATTTTTTAGATTCTAACACATTTAGCTGATGAAATCCCTTTTGCAATTAAATCTTTAAGATCATCGCTGTTGTAATATCCGACTTCTAAATTCTGGTTATAACCATTAAATCCAGCATGTTCATAAATTATCCAACTCCCCGAAATAATAATAATGGATCGAATAGCATCATTTACTTTTTCTCCATTTTTTTCATCACCGACGAAATCGATATTACAATGCGTTCTAATTTCTTCACCATCAAAGTTTTGTCCTGTAAACAAAATAATCTCAGGAAGTTGATCATTCTTTTCGATTTTAAATTCTGGTTTTAAAAATCTTGGTTGTGGTCTTCTCATATTTTCTCTTTTTTTATTTTCCAATTCTTTCACAAACATACTTTTATTTTCTATTTTATAGCATATACGTGATAAAATATTTTTTGATCTGTTATACTTTTCCTTAGTGAACAAGCACATGAAAAAAGAGCGACAAAAAATATTCGATCAAGCTGGTTTAGAAGCTTTTGCTATGCATGTAAAAACACTTCGTAAAGAATTAGGTTTCACGCAACAACAACTTGCATTTGAGTCAGGTCTTTCACTTACACAAATCGCTCGTATCGAAACTGCAATTGCAAATCCTACACTTAGCACCATTTTTGCACTCGCTAGAGCATTGGATATTTCGCTTACTACTTTGTTTTCCTTCGCTTTACCCAACAAAGAAAACTAAAATCTAGTCATTACATTTTGTTCATTTCGTTCAAATAGTTCATTTCGTTCACTTCTTATTTTTCAACGTATTTTTATCTAATTTTGAGGAAATTGCAGATGAATGATTTCCATCGTTACAATAAAACAGATAGAACAAAAGTTTAACAAAGAAATACGCTATCCGAGTGATTGTGAGGCATTAGCTGGGGATATACTCCACGTGACCAAACAAGCAATTAGTACTTCCACCTTAAAACGAATTTTTGGTTTCATTACAGGAAGTAAGGAACCGCGTTTGTATACCCTGGATGTAATTGCTCAATATTTAGGGTATAGTAATTGGGATAATTACATTGAAAATCAGTTAAATATAGACAATTCAGATTTTCTACCGATTAAACAAATTGAGATTGAAAAATTACCACCTAATGCAGTTGTAGAGATTTTATATGCTCCAGAAACAAAGTTGGTTTTGAATTACCGTGAAAATTTTGAATTTGAAATTAAACACTCAATAAACAGCAAATTACAAGAAAAAGATTTGCTTAAAATTTTCAATATTGTAAAAGATTATCCCTTAATTATTAACTCTGTTACCCGAAACAATGTAAATTTGGGTTCGTATAAAGCAGCGAAAATTAGCGGCATAACGGAAATTAATATTCTCGAACAATAATTGGAATTAGATAACTCTTCATTTGAAAGTGAACATAATCAAGCCATTACTCCTGAAAACGCGAGTAGTATTGTTTCGCTAGTGTATCAAAGTGCGCACCACAACGTGTATAAAATCAAAATTAATAACCGTTGGATGTTTTTAAAGCGAATCGTAGCTTCTCAAAACAACAATCCAGTTTACATTGAAAATTTACAACGCGAATTTGAAATAGGATTTACATTAGATCACCCTGGTATCGTTACTTATTTTAATTATGGAAACGACCGAGAAGGGAACTACCTCTTGACTGAATTTATTGAAGGGGAAATGTTACGCGAATACCTTGTAAAACAAAAACCTTCGCTTGAATTTATACACCATTTTACAGTTCAGTTATTAGATATTTTAAGCTATCTGCAGCAACGAAATATATATCATTTAGATTTAAAACCTGAAAACATATTAATTTCCGCTAAAAATCAACAAATTAAATTAATTGATTTTGGATTGGCGCATTCGGATATGTATACCAAAATTCCTTCTGGGACGATGAACTATGCAGCACCAGAAATGTTTTCAAATCCTAAAGCGTGCAATGCTGCTTCCGACATCTATTCCATAGGAGTTATCTTATTAGAACTGTTCACAAGAACAACGGATCGGGCTAATCTTTCTAAGATTCCTGTACGTTATCGAAAAATTATTGCTAGGTGTTTGACAGAAAAGCAAGAAGAGCGTTTTCAACAGTATGAGGAATTAAAGCAAGTTTTCAAAAAAACTAAAAAACGAATAGCTCTATTTTTACTGATACCATTCGTAGTTTTATTACTTGGAGTTGCGGGATTTTTTTTAACACCTAAAACTTCTAAACCCAAGATTGACCACTTTGTAGCTTTACCAAATTTACCAGAAGTTAGAAATGCTGGTCGTGTGATAACTTACCAAAATAAGTTGTTTTATTTGGGTGGTGCTGACGCTGCTTTTGTTCGAAATAATACGTGGATGTATGATTTTAATACAAGAAAATGGAGTGAAAAAGCGTTAATGTTGCAACCAAAGGCTGAAATGGGGTGTGCTCGCGTAAAAGATAAAATTTATACATTCGGAGGTTGGGAACCTGAGAAAGGAGCTGTAAATACTGCAAATTGTTACGATATAATTTCAAATACTTGGGATAGTATTCCAAATTTACCGGAGGCAATTACTTCTGTTTTTGCCGTTTCATTGGGAGATGCTATTTACATCCTTGGAGGAACCTTAGGAGAAACTACTCCGTATTTTTTTCGATATAACACAACTTCTAAAACGTATAAACAACTTCCTGTTTTCGATAAAGAACGAATGTACTCTTCGCTTGTTGTTTACAAGAATGAAATTTATGCATTTGGAGGAAATTCCTTTAAAAAAGGAGAATATCAATGGCATAATGAAGTGGATAAATACAATCCTAATACCAATACTTGGCAACGATTAGCGAAAATTCCTACTCCTATTTCTAGGTCTAGTGTTGTCGTAGTTGCGAATGAAATTCATTTACTTGGAGGTTCTAATTTGTATGGAAATAACCAAGAAGGAATTAAAAATGTTCACTATGTTTATTTACCCTTACAAAATAAATGGATTAAAAAATCAAATTTTCCATTTGCCATTTGTTGCCATCAAACAGTTAATTACAAAGGTAAAATTATCATTGTCGGTGGTTCAAGAGAATTCCCAAATCCCACAAAAGGATTTTATATAGAAAAATCATTTCCTATTCAAAAAATGATTCGAAAAACAGTTATAAATAATAGAAATGAAAATTCTTCAGAATACAAAAAATCGAAAAACGAATTAGATTCATTAAATTCATCTTGGAAAAAGAGGAGTATAAATCACTCGATCTTAAATGACTCGTTGAAAATCTGTTCCCTAGGGGATTCTGTATTTAAAATTTACCAAATAAAAATAATAGAAGCTTTATCAATAAAGAGTTATCGCCCTAAAAAAGTGATTCAACTTGAACTACAAAGAGCATGCTTGGAAGAATTTGAAAAGGAATATCAGAACTATATTTCAAGGTTTGACAAGCATAGTTTACGCTATTTCGAATCCGTCGATATATATGGTAAAAAGCAAAAAATAATTCGAGAAAAATTTGAAGTATTATAATCTTCAAAATTCACTTTATAAGCGATTAACCTCCCCTACAATCCCTCCAACATCTTGTAAATTCATACATGAAAAATGCTTTTTGGGACACGATTGAAATCCAATTTTAGAACAAGGTCTGCATTCCAATCCATCTACTTGATGTATGCTGTAATTTTTGCTGTTTTGTGGCATATACGGATACATTCCCAATGCTGGAGTAGTATTCCCCCAAATGCTAACGATACGTTTGTTAAACGCAGAAGCAATATGCATCAATCCAGTGTCATGGGTGACTAATAACTGTGCTTGTTGAACCACACTTGCAGATTGACCCAAGCGTAACGTCCCACACTGTGATTGGATGTTCCCTGTAGACTGTGAAATAATCTCTTTAGCAGTGGCAGCATCTTCTGGTCCTCCAAGCAATACGACTGGTTTTTCGATGGTATTACAGACTTCGATTAGTTTATCGGTAGGCATGCGTTTGGTCGCGAATTGTGCGCCAATTGCAAACGCAACATAGGAATTTGGTTCCAAACCTAAACTAGTTACATCTACCTGATCTTCGGAAGCAATGAAATAATCGCAAGGTTGCTTATCATTCTTTATGCCAAGACTTTTAACAGTTTCAAAATAACGTTCTACGATGTGTACGTTGGGTAACTTGTTGATTTTAAATCGTACATACAACCATTTTTTGAAATTCAATTTTGGAAAACTAGCGGAAGGAATACGTAATTTCCAAATCAGACTTTTCGTGCGTAAATTGGTATGTAAGTCCACCACAAAGTCAAATTTCTCCGATTTTAATGTAGAGAGTACTTCGTTAATGGAACGATCAATGGTATGAAGTTTGTCAATGTGTGGATTCGAAGAAAGAATTCCCGCAAACTTTTTTTTGGTTAAAAAATGGATTTCAACCCCAGGTAGTTGCTGCTTTAGACAACGAACGACTGGTGTAGTTAACACAATGTCACCGATAGAACTAAAACGTACAACCAAAATCTTCATGGTGTAAAAATACGAAGGATTTTAGAGAGACGGTTTATTTAGAAAAAAACGGCACGTGAAATCGAAAAGATTCCAGTGATTAATAACAAAACCAATACCATGTTTTTGAAGGTTTGTTGGGAAACTTTTGCTAGTATTCGTTTTCCGACATACGTGCCAACGATACTTGCGATGATTAAAAATGGAATTAAATAGAGGTCGTGATAATGCACAAATCCATTCATATAATATACGACTGCGCGACTAGAATCTACCCCTAAATCAATCACGGCTGAGGTTGCTATAAAAACTTCTGTTTTTAAATTAAACGCTGCTAAGGTAATTCCGCGGATAGAACCTCCTGTTCCTATGAGCCCAGCCATTAATCCCGAAAATGTGCCCCCAAGCAAGGAATTTACCGTTGTTGGTTTAAGAGATAAATTTTTAATCAGTAAAAATGCCAAACTTGTTACAATTAAAAAGATGGCTAGTCCTATTTCTAATTTTTTGACGTCGATATACTTACTGAAATAAGCGCCTATCACAACAAATACCAAGGCTGGTATTCCAACTTTTAAAATTAAACCCTTATCAAATCCATGTTTGAAAAAGACAATTTTGGTAATATTACTTGAAACATGAAAAAGGGCTGTAATGCCAAGCACGGATTGAAAATCTAAAAATAAACTTGCAATGGGTACAAAAAATACCGAAGAACCAAAACCTCCAATAGTCCCTAACACTTCAGCCAATAAGGCTAGAAGAATAAATAAGATGACATTGTCCATTGAACTGTTGTTTTTTTCGAAGGTAATGTATAATTACTTTACTTTCATTTTTCGTGATTCGAATTCATATTTTTTTGTAACTTAAAGTAAAAATTAATAAGAAAACAAGACGCATACGCTCCGCTGGAATTGCATTCCTGCGGTGATATTTTAACAAATTAACAATACTACCACATGAGCAACAAAATCTGGAAAGAAAAAGAAACACCATCAAAAGAAGCAATCCAATCCTTACAAACAGAACTAAACATTCCATCAATATTTGCTAAAATTCTGGTACAACGCGACATCCAAAATTTCGATCAAGCACGTGCTTTTTTTCGTCCCGATTGGTCCTTAATTAACGACCCGTTTTTGATGCTCAATATGGATCATGCAGTCAAACGCATCAATCAAGCATTCATCAACAAAGAACGAATCATGTTGTTCGGAGACTACGATGTGGACGGTACAACCGCAGTTGCAGTGATGTGGAATGTCCTTCATTTCTATTACAAAAATGTGGAATGTTATATTCCGGATCGTTATGCAGAAGGGT
>CANGOA010000115.1 GCA_947455255.1 Flavobacteriia bacterium
AGAGTAGATAAGTTGTTGCCAAATTCTGTGTTCGTTGGTATAATCTGGAGTGATTGGATTGTTTCGTTGGTAGGTGTAACTTGCTGCAAAATTGAGGTTTGGTGAAGCAATATAGATAATACTTGGTTGAATGTATAATTGCAAGTCTTTTGCAGGATAGTTGGTGTTATTTTGTAAACTTTTAAACGCATCAATGGTCGTAGAGGCAAAGAAATTATAATTGAATTTTTGAGAAATTCTTCCAGTTTGATTAATAACTGGAAGTATGCCGTAAAAGGTTAAGTTTTGTGAAAAAGCAATTGTTTGATAGAAAACTAGTAGAAATAGTAACTTTTTCATTTTAATATTGCGTTTGAATTGGTTTAACTTCTACTTCTACCGTATTGATTATTTTACCTAATTCATCAAAATAGATTTCGTAATAATTTGATTTGTTGTTTTTGGTTCCTTTAATGTAAATCTCATACATGTTTTGCTTTCCAGGAATTTCTACCAAGTTACATTCCGTGATTTTGTGTTTTGTATACTCTGAAGTTAAGTAGTTAATAATGTTTTTACCCACTAGTTCGGGTATTTCAACAAATTCCAATTCCGTTTCTTTTTCGATTAATTGATTATTGAAGAATTTAAGCGAAATTTCATCGTTTCCGTAATTAAATTCAGTTTCAATAAAAATGGAATCATTTTGTTTTTCTTGGTAAAATTTTACTTTTTTAACTGTCGGATAATTTGTGGAAATGTAATTTTTGATTTCGTTCGAAACGTATTTTCCTATTAATCTTTTTTCTTGAGAGTAAGATGAGATTACAAATAGGAACGAAATAGCAAGGAGAAAATATTTCATGCGATATGTTTTCGGAAAGTTACGATTTATTTAAAACGGATAGCTACTTCTAGTCCAATTAAACAAAAAACTAACGTAAACAAAATGGTTGTCCAAATTTTTGAGAATAATGACCTTTCCTTCCAAGGTTTTGGATTAGAAAAATTGTCAATTGCTTGAGCTATTCCTAGACTAATAACAGCAATTGAATGTTCTTTAAAATAAATAGTTGTTAGACCTAAAACTACAAATGACCAATAAAAAACCGTTGAGAGTTTCATATAGGATTGGATTTTAGTTAAACACAGGTTCAACGGTATAGCCTTGTTTTCTCAATAAATTAATCACGCCTTCTTCACCTGCTAGGTGTCCTGCTCCGACTGCTACAAACAATGATTTTTGTTTCATCCAATTTTCCAATTTAGGAATCCAATTTTTATTTCTGTTTACAAGCATTTTATCCATCATTTCTTTAGATTTTTCAGGAGTCACTTCTGACTCAATCAGACTTTTAACAATGTAATCATGCAGTTCTTGTAAATCTTGTTTCAAGTATAAATCAGTCATTTTTTTGAATTCGACAGTTGCATTCATTTTTCCAGCACGCATATCCTTGATGAGTTTATTTACTTGGATAGTTAGTGAGTCTCCAGCTACGATGCTTAATTGTTCTTGAAGTGTTTCAACAAACAATTTTTCTTTCTTTTTCCCCATTTTAGCAAAGTTTTCTTCGTAGGATACTACGTTGTTCATTTGCTCTTTTAAGATCATTGCTTGAAGGAAAAAAGGAGTCATCATTTCATAAACAGAAACTTTAATCGACATGATTTTTAAAGTGTCTATTAAATAAGAATGAAGGTAGGCGTAATCAGTTGTAGATAAGTAGTCTTTTATCGTTTTTCTATTTGGAAACATTACTTGTTGTGCTATGGCTTTTTTTGTTGAGTCACTCATTTCCAAGTCTACTTCCATTACTAAGGTGTTAGCACGTTTGAATGTACGTTTAACTTGAGGAGTAACGACGAAATCTTTCTTTTCAATCATGTGGATTGTTCCGTATAAGTAACTAGTGTCTTTTGCTCCGTTTCCATGCACTTTCCAAAGTAGGGATTTGTCGGTTAAGGTTTGAGAAAAAGCGCTTGAAAACAGGCAGGTAATAACAAAGGAAAGAATAATTTTCATGGTTGAAATTTTTATATTTTTAGTAAATATACAGACTATTTATTGGTCACAATTGTATAAAATTATCAGACTTTAATTCATCCAATATTTTATAGTTTAATATACTTATGTTTTTTTTCTATCTAATAATTAGTGATATGAAAAATATAAGTCAGCTTTTTCATTCTAAAATTATTTTTTTTGTAAACGAGTTATCAGATTTATCATCTCGAACGTTAATAAAATAAATTCCTTTTCCTAGAGATCCATTTAAATCTAGTTCAAAGTTTTGTTGCTGAATTTGTTGTTTAAAAACTTCTATACCATTTACTGAAAAGAGTGAAATTGTACATCCTTGAACATTTTGAAGATGAATTTTGTCTTTTGTAGGGTTGGGGAATATTTTAATTTCTTTTTCAAGAATATTGTTAATTCCTGTTGTTTTTGATGGAATAACATTGGCTGTTAAAAATGTGATTGTATCACATTGGCCAACAACGACATAAAATACTGTAGCTTTACCAGGACTAAGTGCAGTTATTTTTCCAGTCTTTGCGTCTATTTTGAGGATGGACGGATCGTATGTTCCCCATTTTCCGCCTTTGTCTCCGTGTTGTTGTAGAGTTAAACTATCATTTACTGCTAGTGGAGGTATTGAATCTATGGTTCCAGGGGTTGTTTTGACTGGAGGTAAATTAATATTTACTACTGTAGATCCCTTGGACTTACAACCAGATTCATTTTTTACATAAAACACATAGTTCCCTGGTAACAGACTATCTAAGGTGTAGCTATAAGAATTGGTGTCGTATTTAAGATTTGCAATTGGAGTTGAAATATTATTTGATTCTATGGATAAACTTTTTTCAGTAGTTGAAATGTAAAATTTAATACTTCCTACTTCCTTTGAGCAGTAAGGCTGATTGATTCCTAGTATTAATGGAGCGTATATCTCCACCTTATTTACAATCAACTCTTTTGAAAAAATAGGTGTTACACATTGGTAGTTGTTTGTTATTTCCAAGGAAATATGATCTTTATCTTGAAGCGACGAAGTAGTGAATGTTGGTTTTGTTTCACCTGTTAATGCAACATTATTTTGATACCATTGGTAGGAAGGAGCCATGGTGTCTTTTAAGTTTGCAGAAAAAGTGATTATATCATCATTACAAATTGATAATGTGTCATTTAAAATATTTTTGTTTGCGAGAAGGCTAAGACTAGGAGTTTTAGAATTCTTAACGCTATCTATCTGAACATCGACTCCAATGGAACTACATCCATAAATAATGTCTTTAACATAAAAAGTATAGTTTCCTGGTGTTAAACTATCTAATATGTAATTATTATTGTTGTTTACTTTAAGTTCATTAAAAGGAATGTTTAAACCAGTATTTGAGGTTAAATATAAATTGTCGAAAATCTGCGTACTAAATTCGATACTTCCTGTTTTTTTAGTACAATTTGGTTGATTAATATTAGAAATTATTATTTCATCAGGGGCTACTGGACCTACTAAATTGACAGTTTTTATAGAACTACATGAATTACTTTCAAATTTCACCTTATATATTCCTGCACTTAAAGGAGAAAAAACATAAGGGATGTTTAAGTTTAAGGGAATTAATGTGTCTCTTAAAAGCAGATTATTCATAGAATATAATGACAGTTTACCTATGCTAATACCTTTAACTAATATTTCTCCGTTATCTAATTCACAATTTGTAAGATTGTTAACCGTTGTTGTAAAATTTACTTGTTGAATTTTTACAATCAATTCTTTTGAAAACACGGATATTCCACATTGGTCGTTATTTGTAATTCGTAAAGAGATTCGGTCATTGTTTTTTAGGTTTGCGGTGTTGAATGTTGGTTTAGTTGAACCATTGAGCATACTATTATTTTTATACCATTGAAAAGATGGAGAAATTGTATCTTTCATTATGGTAGAAAATGTAATGAGATCATCCATACAAATTGATAAAGTATCATTGATACTGTATTTGTTAGCTAGGAGGCTTACACTTGGCAGTAAATTATTTTTGATCGAAATATTGAATGATATTGGTGTCCCAACACAATTTCCAATAATTGGTGTCACTGAAAAGGTTGAGCTGAGTAGATTGTTTGTAGCATTTTTACACTTAATTGAGGGAATATTTCCTGTACCTGAAGTAGGAAATCCAATTCCAGAATTTGAATTTGTCCATGAAAAAACGGTTCCAAGATTACCTGTAAATTGGATAGCTGTAAGACTATCACCATTACAAATGATCTGATCACTTATATTATTAACACTGGGATTGTTTCCGAGACTAATTTTTACTGTCGAATCACTCATGCATGTACCAGGAGTAGAATATTTCACAAAATATGTTCCAAAAGTAGATTTTGCAAGGTCTATAAAGCCAGTTGTAGGATTGATGTTTAAGCCTACAGGAGTAGCAGAGAAGTAACCACCTATTGTTCCATTGATGGTTGGAGTAGGGTTGTTTTGAGAAGTACAAAATGAAATGTCAGAGTATGAAAAACTAGCGTCATCTTTTGGGTTGACTCTAAGGATAAATGATTTAGTTGTTCCAATGCACTTTTCAATTGATGGCGTTACAATGATTATTGCGTTTATAACTGATCCTCCAAAGGAAGTACCAGTAAACGAGGGGATATTTCCTGTGCCTGAAGCTGCTAATCCAATCGAAGGATTTGAATTTGTCCAATTAAATTGAGTGTTTGAACTCCCTGAAAAGTTGATTTGATTGAAATTAGTGCCTTCACAAACCGTTTGATTTGCGACTAAATTGATGGACGGTGTTTGAATAATTTCAATGATACCAGATGCATTTCCCGTTCCATCTCCTCCAGTTAATTTAACTTTATAATTATATACTCCGTTGTAGGAAGACCAGCCTTTTATCGTGAGTGTATTGTTTGCGAAACTACTAATTATCCCTTGCGGAAGATTAGTGACTGTTGCTCCAGTTGCCCCTGTAATTGCATAAGCGATATTGACAATTGCACTATTAGAACATACAGATTGAGAGTCAGTTTTAATTGCTGAAGTTAGTGTGATTGTATTTTGTGAGAATACAAAACTTGCGATTATGCTAAGAATGGCACTAAATAAAATTTTCATGGAACATTAATTTTGATTATTGAATAAGAATTTTTGGAAGAATTTATCTCCATTTTTGATATTGAATATATAAAATAGACTCCAAGATTTAGTGATGGCTTTCTCAAGGATTATTATTTATGATGCTAATTTAAAAAGAGTAAAAATATTATTTTTCAATTAAATCACAATAAATGATTAGCATTTAGCAACTTGAAATTATTATTTGGTAATTTTAGGGGGTATTAGTAGGTAGAACTAACATTTAGAAAAATTAGATTTCTTTATTATATGTGTTTAGTAATTTAGAAGATGCTAATAATTCATTTTTGGTTTGTATGCGCTGACTTTCATTGTTAGATTTCATTTATTTTAAATCACATCTCCTCTCCATAATTGTTCTAAAAAATCTCTCCAAGGCAAAATATGAATTCCATCGCTAATTCTCGCCATTGGTTCAGTACATACAACAATTGCTTTTTTAACTTCGTATTCTTCCATAAACGCTTTTAGTCCCGATACATGTTTGTTAGTGACTTTGCTAGCTGATTTTACTTCGATGGCAACTTCATTATTTCCTAGAATAAAGTCAACTTCGAGCTGAGAAGCCGTTCTCCAATAAGAAATCAGGTATTCAAGTCCTGAATAATGTTTATGAGCCATTAATTCTTGAAAGATGAAAGATTCAAAAGCGTGACCAAATAATTCACTTCCTTTTTCAATTTTTCCGCGATGCAACAAATGGTTGACGATACCTAAATCAAAAAAGTAGAACTTTGGAGCTTTGATGACACGTCTTTTTGGTTTTTTTTGATAAACAGGAATAAAGTAACCGATTAGGGTATCTTCTAGTATCTGGAAATATTCTTTAATTGTAATGGCTGAAACTCCACAATCTGTTGCAATAGCAGTGAAGTTGACCATTTCGCTTTGACTAAATGCTGCTGCATGTAAAAATCGAGCGAAAACATCTACATTTCTGATTTTTGCTTCTGCAACAATTTCATCTTGCAAGTAGTTTCCGATGTAGGAAGCGATTAGTCGTTTTGGATTTTCGGATAAGTAATGACGAGGTAATAATCCATGATTCAATGCTCTTTCTAAGTCGAAATTTGGAATTTCAGCGTAGGTAAGAGGGTAGAGAGAATATTTTAATGCCCTACCTCCGAGTAGGTTTTCTCCAGAACGTAGTATTTTCCGAGGACTTGATCCGCTTAATATAAATTGTATGTTGTGGTTTACAATCAGCCAATGAACTTCGTTTAATAAGATGGGTATGCGTTGGATTTCATCGATGATAACTTGCTTTTTATTTTGTGCTAAAATGGTTTCCCGCAAGTACTCAGGATTTGTCATTAATCGCTTGTATACATCTGAAAGTAAGAGGTCAAAGAGTAATGCGTCGGGAAACATTTCTTTTAGTAAGGTACTTTTACCCGTTTGCCGAGCTCCCCAAAAAAAGATACTCTGATTATCATTATCTACAAAAACTTGTTTTCTGACTAAATTCATGTCCTAAATTTTAATCAAAAATACATAATTATCATGATAATCCAAAGTGTTGGTTTGGATTATCGTGATAATCCAAAGTAGATATTTATTAAATCATTGTATTTGAATGTTTTATTTTTTATTTTGTGTTTTTACTTTTTTTTATTGTTACACCTTGTAAAATCAACTTTCACCTCCAAAATGAAATCCCTATCTTTGCACCATGATTAATCTAGAACAACTTGGAGTTTACCTCCCTCAAGGACATTTATTTAAAGACATTACCTTACAAATTAACCGTGGGGATAAAATTGGTTTAGCAGGTAAAAATGGTGCCGGTAAATCGACGATGTTGAAGTTGTTGTCGGGAATGGAAAAGCCATCCGAGGGTAGAATTCACACACCAAAAGACACGACGATTGGTTTTTTAACACAAGATATAAAAATTGATACAACCAAAACTGTATACGATTACTTGTTCTATTCCAATGAATTATTGAATCGTGTTCGTACACGTTTGGACGAAATTAATCATGATTTAGTTACTCGTACCGATTATGAAAATGAATCATATTTGGCCTTGTTGGATGAATTGACGGAACTAAACGATTTGTTTGCATTTCACGAAGGATTTCAATGGGAAGAGAAAATTGCTTCGATTTTGGTTGGTCTAGGATTTGAAACAGAAGAATTTAATAGAGAATTAAGTACTTTTTCAGGAGGATGGAAAATGCGTGCGGAGTTAGCCCGAATTTTGGTAAACAAACCGGATGTCATTTTACTCGATGAGCCTACCAATCACTTGGACATCATTTCGATATCGTGGTTGGAGAATTACCTGACAAAGTTTGAAGGTATCGTCATTGTGATTTCTCACGACCGTTTATTTTTGGATAATGTAACCAAACGTACTTTGGAAATTTCTCAAGGAAAAGTAAATGATTATCCGCTTCCGTATTCGTTGTACAAAATTCGTCGTGAAGAGGAATTGGCCTTGATGACGAATGCGAAAAAGCAACAAGAAAAAGACATTAAGCATACTAAAGAGTTAATTGATAAGTTCCGTGCAAAGGCGAGTAAAGCTGCATTCGCACAATCCTTGATGAAGAAGTTAGATAAAACCGAAATTATTGAGGTAGAAAACGATGCCGTTGCCAAAATGAAAGTTTCTTTTCCATTGAGTTTACAACCAGGGAAATGGATTTTGGAAATGGAACGTATGGGTAAGACCTTCAATGACAAAGTTTTATTTAAGGAAATTAGCATAACAGTTGGTCGCGGGGAGAAAATTGCCTTGTTAGGTCCGAATGGTGTGGGTAAATCTACCTTGTTAAAACGCATCATGGGAACCTTGGATGGTGACGGAATAGTGAATTATGGTCACAATGTAAAAATCACTTATTTCGCGCAAGATCAAGCGGAAAAATTAGATGTAAACAAAACGATATACGAAACGGTTGATGATATTGCAGAAGGGGAAATTCGCAAAGATTTACGTTCGATTTTAGGAACATTCTTGTTTACAGGAGAAGAGGTCGACAAAAAAGTAGGAGTTCTTTCAGGAGGTGAACGTACACGTTTAGCCTTGTGTCAGTTGCTGTTAAGTCCATGTAATTTCTTGATTCTTGATGAGCCTACGAATCACCTAGATATTCAATCGAAAGAGGTATTAAAACGCGCCTTAATTAATTATGAAGGAACGTTTATTGTTGTATCGCACGACCGTGAATTCTTAGACGGCTTAACCAATCGTATTTGGGATATTCAAGACAGGACCTTGAAAATTTACCATTACGATGTGAAAGAGTATTTGGCGAAGAAAATGGCAGTAGAGAGTGACGAGTTACGTGTGAAGAGTGACGAAGTGAAGATGCCTGTTCAGGAGGTGAAGAAGGAGTTGTCGCAGGAGGAACAAAAGGAGATGAAGCGTAAGAAGAATTCGTTACAGAATCAGATTAAACGTTCAGAAGAGCAAATTGAAAGCCTTGAAAATAAGGTGAAAGCGATGGATGAGGTAATTGCCAATTTGGATTATTCAGACAAAGCAAATGCGGATAAGGTGTTGGCAGAATATGATGCAATAAAAAAAGAATTAGATAGTGTTGTTTCCCTATGGGAAACACAGGTGGAAGAAATGGATGCATTGTAGGGCCGCGACGCATCGCGGCCCACAATGCATCCACCTCCACAATATATCGCGTCTGTACAACAATGCCATCCAAATTAATTGAATGCATCGCATTCAAAATGAATCCATCAAAATTCCACAAATTCTACCAAGCCATTCCTAGTATCGTAAAATCCAGATACAATCGTCAGGTTTTGTGTTTCAATTTCCTGTTTTAAATACGAACTATTCATCAATATTTCAGTGATTGAATTATTCGTGTTTAGTTTAATGACTTTATCCAATAATTCAGGTTCTTCCTTCAGTTTTTCCTTATTACAACCACAAATCTCAATGGAACCTTGAATTTTTGAAGTGATGGTTGAATATTGTTCGGATCCAGAATTTATCGCGAAAGTCACAGCGCCACAATTAGAATGTCCAAGCACTACAATCAATTTCGTTCCAATTTTTTGACAAGCAAATTCGATACTTTCTATGATTTCTTGATTAATAATATTTCCAGCAATACGAATCGAAATTAAATCTCCAATCCCAAGGTCAAATACTAATTCTGGACTCGTTCTAGAGTCGATACAAGAAACAATAACAGCAATTGGGTTTTGGTGGTGAGAAGTAGCAAGTACCTGTTCGTTTAAATATTTTTCAGAAAATTCACCTTCAGCAAATCGTTTATTTCCATTCACTAATATTTCAAGAATTTCGTGTGAGGTTAAATTTTCTTGTTCTTCTTTGTCAATAACGTTACTGAATTGAATTTGATCTTCAATTTTAAATTTTTGTTTGAACCCATAGATATTCAATGAGATATTATTTTCAACAGCAA
>CANGOA010000116.1 GCA_947455255.1 Flavobacteriia bacterium
GGGTGGATTCTGTATCGTTCGCTTATTCTGATTTTGCTCCAACAGGATTTTATAATAACTCATGCGTTTATGGAGGTCTTATTTGTCGTAATGGTCAAAAAGTAAGAATCACATACAAAACACAATGTGATGTTATTCATGGTATTACTAATATTGAAATACTAAAAAATCGAAAAACAAAATAATTTTTATTCTTGTAAACCAGTATTTTATGATTTAAATTATCAAAACTTGCAAATTTTACAAGTTTTGATAATTTATTAATATCTTTGCTTTATGCGTAATTACACACTTCGTAAAGAATACCTAACTAAATTGTTTGCGTACAAAGACCAGGACCTAATTAAAGTCGTGAGTGGTTTACGTCGATCGGGTAAAAGTACCTTGTTAGAAATTTATCGAGAACAATTAAAAGCACAGGATATATCTGATGAGCAAATTCAATTTTATAATTTTGAATTACCTGAAAACTATCTAGATAAATCTTGGTCAGACATCTATTTTGAAATAAAAGGGAAACTTGTAAATGATCAACCAAATTATATATTTTTGGATGAGGTACAAAACATACCTCAGTTTGAGAAATTAGTGGATGGACTTTTTGTGAGTGAAAATACAGATGTATATATTACTGGTTCAAATGCTTTCCTATTGAGTAGCGAATTGGCGACACTTTTGAGTGGAAGGTATATTGAAATTTCAATCTTACCTTTTTCATTCAAAGAATATTTAACAGCAAGAAAGATTGATACTGAAAATAAATACCTAAACTTTGAAGTGTTATTTTTCGATTATGTAAACGAAACTTCATTGCCAAAAGGGGTGGAATTACGAGAAGGTGGTTTTGATAAAATTATAGAGTACCTCGATGCGATTTATACAACCATTGTTGAAAAAGATATTACCCAACGCCATCAAATAAATGATAAACGTGCATTTGCGAACATGGCTAAATTTGTCGCAAATAACATTGGAAGTCCGCTTTCTCCTAGTAATATTTCTTCAGTCTTAAAATTAGATGGTCAAACAATTCATCATGCTACCGTCGAAAAATATTTAGAGTATTTAGTATCTAGTTTTATCTTTTATAAAGTGAATCGTTTTGATTTAAAAGGTAAAAAACAATTAGCTACGCAAGAAAAGTATTACTTAGTAGATACTGGTTTGATGAATTTGTTGGTTGGAAAAGAAAGAACTACCGATCGAGGACATATTCTTGAAAATATTGTTTTTTTAGAACTTTTACGCAGAGGAAATAAAATTTGGACCGGAACTTCTAGGAATTCTGAAGTTGACTTTGTTTGTAAAACACCTACTGGGGAAATTGAATACTACCAAGTTGCATGGCAATTATCTTCGGAATCTACTATAAATAGAGAATTTAGTGCTTTAGAGAAAATAAACGATAACTACCCCAAGTTTTTATTGACAACCGATTCCTTTACACAAGATAGAAACGGAATTATACATAAAAATGTTTTTAGTTGGTTGTTGGAAAACAGTGTTTTATGATTTAAATTATCAAAACTTGCAAATTTTACAAGTTTTGATAATTGTATAAGTGGAATAAAAATTAGATTTTTTGAGGCAAACAATAAATTCTTATTTGAGTTTACTCTAGTAAATGAAAATAAGAATTTTGAAGTTGAACGAAGAAAAAGCAATTTTTATTTCACTTATATCCTTCTAACCAACACCTTACGGTATACCACCGTCACCAAAATAGAATAAACCGTCGATAACATCATCAACGACAATAACGAAATCAACGCAGTAGAACTAGCTTTGTAGAAGTTTTCAGGTCCTTTCACTAATTCTTGATACATTTTTTCTTTCGTCATAACCTCAAATGCTTCGTTTTGGGTTTTGATTTTGGCTAACTCAACCGGATTATTCAACGATAATTCAATCGTTTTCTTTGCTTCAGATATTTGAAGTTTGTTAAAATCGGGATTGATATTATTGTAATACAAGTAAATAAAAATAGAAACCAAAATGGTGTAGGGGATACCGGATGTCATTGCAGCCTTAATATCACTCAAGGTATTTCCTTCAGTAAATCCCTCTTCTTTTTTGTGGTAAAATAATCCTACAGCTATCGCAGTCAATAAAAGTAAAATGTTAATGAATACCGAAACTTTTAAAGTGGACTCCGTAGGAAGGGTGGCATGAAATGCTAATTTAATCAGCATCCAAACCGCCGCAAATAATAACCCAATTTTGATTGTCTTCTTCATGAAATTAACGATTCATAGATGCTAAAAACTCTTCATTCGACAAGGTATGATCCATTTGTCCTTTTAAGAATTCCATCGCTTCTACAGGATTCATATCTGCAATATGTCTTCTCAATACGTGAACGCGTTGTAATACTTCTTTCTTAACCAATAAGTCATCACGACGTGTACTAGAAGAGATAATATCAATCGCTGGGAAGATACGACGGTTCGCAATTTTACGATCCAATTGTAACTCCATATTACCCGTACCTTTAAATTCTTCAAAGATAACTTCGTCCATTTTAGAACCAGTCTCTGTCAAGGCAGTCGCTAAGATAGAAAGTGAACCTCCATTCTCAATTTTACGCGCAGCTCCGAAGAAACGTTTTGGTTTGTGTAACGCATTTGCATCCACACCTCCAGAAAGAACTTTTCCAGATGCTGGTGAAACGGTATTGTATGCACGTGCTAAACGTGTAATAGAATCTAATAAAATCACTACATCGTGACCACATTCAACCATACGTTTTGCTTTTTCTAATACGATGTTCGCAACTTTCACGTGACGCTCCGCTGGTTCATCAAACGTAGAAGCAATAACTTCTGCTTTTACGCTACGTGCCATGTCAGTAACCTCTTCTGGACGCTCATCAATCAATAATACAATTAAGTAAACTTCTGGATGATTCGCAGCAATCGCATTCGCAACGTCTTTCAACAACATGGTTTTACCTGTTTTTGGTTGCGCTACAATCATACCACGTTGACCTTTACCAATTGGAGCAAATAAGTCCATGATACGTGTCGACATACTTTCGTCTTTATGTCCTGTAAGAATAAATTTCTCGTTTGGAAATAATGGCGTTAAATATTGGAAAGGCACACGGTCGCGAATGTACGATGGGTGTCTACCATTGATGGAATCTACTTTTACTAATGGGAAGAATTTTTCGCCTTCTTTAGGCGGACGAATTGTTCCTAAAACGGTATCACCCGTTTTTAAACCATAAAGTTTAATTTGACTTTGAGATACATATACATCATCCGGAGATGGTAAATAGTTGTAATCAGACGAACGTAAAAATCCAAAACCTTCTTGAATCACTTCCAATACTCCTTCAGCACTAACAATACCAGCTAAATCATAACGAATTTCTTCTTCTTTAGTTATTGCTGGTTCTGCAGGACGTTGATTAGGGTTCGGACGGTTGCGATTCGGGTTGTTGTTATTATCACTATGATTCGATCCGTCACCCTGAGCTTGTCGAACGGGTTGATTAGGACGATTTGTATTTTCACCTTGGTTAGGACGTTCGCCCTGAACTAGTCTATTCTGATTAGGGTGTTTGTGTTGTGGTCGTGGATTAGGATTGTTGTTTTCTGTTCTAGCTTCTGCTGGAACTTCTCCTTCAACCCTTGGTTTCACACGGTCTCTATGTGGGTTTGGTTTGTTTCTAACAGGTTGAGCAACTTCTGGAGCTGCATTTTCTGTTGGATTAACCGTTTTTTCTTCTTTGTTAACTTCCGAAACAACTTCTTGTGTGCGTGGTTTTTCCTTTAAGTATGTTTTTTTACGAAGGATTGGTTTAGCTTCTTCACTTGTATTCTCTGTAGGAACGGCTGTAACTTCTGGCGTAAATAAATCTTCAGTAACAGCAGGAGTAGGAACTTTCTTTACTGGAGACTTTGCTTTAGGTGTAGGTTTAACCTTTTCAGTTGCTGGAGCTTCTTCGCCACCTGCAAGTTTGCCTAATTGACCAATAATTTCTGATTTTTTTAATGTCTCTGCTTTATCTAGACCTGCAGCAATTGCAATAACGCGTAGGTCAGAAAGTTTTTTACCTTCTAAATCTTTAATATCCATAGATTGAATGAGTGAATAAGATAATGGTGATTTTTAGTTGTTTTTGGAATGATAAAGAAACAACGAAATTTGTTTCTGTTGTGCAATATTAAGAATAATCTTTTATTGAGCAAGGTTTGTCGAAAAAAATATAGATAGATGTAGTTGATTTAGTAACTTTACATCATTAAAAATATACCCATGAATACATTTCTTCGAAGACTTAAATACTTTTCTTTTGGATTTATACCTAGTTTAATAATTGTGATTTTCTTCTTTGGAGCAAGAGGATGTAGTTGGTTACCAGCAAATCGCGTAAAAGGATCAGTAATTGATAGAGTAGTAGTTGTATCAGAGAAAAATCAAAAATCTATTGAAAAATTAGGGTTAGATTCAAGTAATCTCGCTCAATTTATTACCGATGCAAAAGTGAATTTCGATAAAAGTAGTACAAAATCAAATCCTAAAATCTACCATTTTTCAAAAGATGGGAAGTCAGTTTATTTTGCTTTGCCAAAAGATAGTTATGTAGCTGAAATTGTTAATGCTACAAAAGATGTGATGCAAGTGAATCTCTCTACAGAAGGTTTAGGGAAATTATTATTGTTCCCGAAAGAACAAGATTTAGTGTATTTAGATACGAATGAACGTTTAACTTGTCAACAAAGTGCCTTAGGAATGATCCAAAATAAACAGTTTTTTCAAGCAATTAAAAAGAATGGAAAGCTTGATTTTGAGAAGTCTCGCTTATTATCGAATCCAAAAACACATTATTTACGCTTTGTAAATCAGCAAGGTATAGCAATTGGAGCTAATTCATTATGGTATAAAGATCGTATTGATATCATTCGTTTAGATTTGTCTGAAAAAGTAGATTGCAAGTAGATTAATGAAAATTTACATGTTGATAATTCATTAATTGTAATTTAATACCCTCTTTATCTTTTTTTAAATTTGTAGTATGGAATTTTCTGCAGAACAAATTGCTGGAATTATACTTGGTGAAATCATCGGTGACGCGCAAGTAAAAGTTAACGGCTTAGCAAAAATAGAAGAAGGATCGGAAGGTAAACTTTCGTTTTTAGCAAATACAAAGTATGAAGAACACATCTATTCAACTGGTTCTTCTATTTGTATTGTAAATACAACATTTACTCCTAGTAAACCTTTACCAGATAGTTTAACTTTAATTAAGGTGGAAGATGCGTATGCATGTTTTGCACAATTATTAGAGTTTTACGATCAAATGAGAAATAAAGAGCCGGAAATTGAACAGCCTAGTTTTATTTCTGAAAGTGCCAAAGTTGGGAAAGAAATTTATATTGGTGCTTTTGCTTATATTGGAAAGAATGTAGTCATTGGTGATAATGTTCAAATCTATCCAAATGCATACATTGGTGATAATGTTACGGTTGGTGATAATACAGTGATTCACCCAGGTGCTAAAATCTATATTGATTGCGTTGTTGGTAAAGATTGTATCATACATGCTGGTGCTGTTATTGGTTCAGATGGATTCGGTTTTGCGCCTGATGAAAATGGGGTGTTCAAAAAAGTTCCTCAAATAGGTAATGTTATCGTAGAAGATAATGTAGAAATAGGTGCCAATACAACGATTGATAGAGCGACAATGGGTTCTACAATTCTACGAAAAGGTGTTAAATTGGATAATTTGGTTCAAGTGGCACATAACGTAGAATTAGGTGAAAATACGGCTCTAGCTGCGCAAGTCGGGGTTGCAGGTTCTGCGAAAATAGGCAAGAATGTAATGGTCGGTGGTCAAGCTGGTATTTCAGGACACTTAACGATTGCGGATGGGACTAAGATTGTTTCTCAATCTGGTGTTCCTAACACAGTAAAAAAAGAAAGTATACTGATGGGAACTCCTGCAATTCCAATCGAAGACTTTAAAAAATCGTATTTTGGGTTCCGTAAATTGCCTTTCATTTTACAGAAAATACAAGAGTTTGATCAGAAATTAAAAAATATAAGTAAAGATTAGTCGAATGGCTGAAAAACAAAGAACGTTAAAAAGCGCGATTCAATTTAAAGGAATTGGCTTACATACTGGAAACTTGGTTACACTAGAAGTGTGTCCTGCACCAGCAAATCATGGTTATAAATTTCAACGTACAGATTTAGAAGGTCAACCAATCATTAAAGCTGATGCTGATTTGGTTGTCGCAACGGATAGAGGGACAACTTTAGAAGCAAATGGTGCACGTGTTTATACAACTGAACATATTTTGGCAGCATTATATGGAATGCAAGTGGATAACGCATTAATCAAAGTAGATGGACCTGAAATTCCAATTATGGATGGTAGTTCCCTTTTATTTGTGGAAGCGATTGAAGTTACTGGTTACGAAGAACAAGATGCTGTTCGTGATTATTTTGAATTAACGGAAAATATTCCATGGGAAGATGTTGAGAAAGGAATTGAATTTTTAGCTGTTCCAGATAAAGAATACCGTTTGACTGTAATGGTGGATTATAAATCGCCATTGTTAGGTACGCAACATGCGAATATCTATAATTTAGGTCAATTTAGAACTGAGATTGCTCATTGTAGAACATTCGTATTTTTACGTGAATTAGAAGTATTGGCTCAAAATAACCTAATTAAAGGGGGCGATTTAGATAATGCAATTGTTTTAGTCGATAAAGAAGATGTTAAACAAGAGGATTTAGATCGTTTAGCTAAATTATTAGGGAAAGAAAGTTTGAAAATTCAATACAATGGTATTGGAGTATTAAATAGTTCTAAGTTACGTGTTGAAAATGAACCAGCACGTCATAAATTATTAGATATTGTTGGTGATTTAGCCTTAGTTGGTAAACCTATTAAAGCACATATACTAGCAGCTCGACCAGGACATTACGGGAATGTTCGTTTTGCGAAAGTATTGAAAGATCAAATCAAAAAACAAGCTGCTGAAGGTCGTAAGTTTGATTTATCGAAAGAACCGCTTTTTGATATCAATGCGATTGAAAAAATGTTACCACATAGATACCCATTCTTATTAGTAGATAAGGTAATTGAAATGGGACCTGAACATGTTGTTGGTGTGAAAAATGTGACAATGAATGAACCATTTTTTCAAGGACATTTCCCAGGGAATCCTGTAATGCCAGGTGTGCTTCAAATTGAAGCGATGGCACAAGTTGGTGGTATTTTTGCATTGAACCAAGTAGATGAACCAGAAAAATATTCAACCTACTTTTTGAAAATTGACGAATGTAAATTCAAACGTAAAGTAATGCCAGGTGATTCTTTAGTAATCGAAATGGTTCTTACTTCTCCAATTCGTCGTGGTTTAGTTAATATGAAAGGAACATCGTATGTCAACGGACAAGTAGCTTCTGAAGCAACGATGTTAGCACAGGTTATTAAAGAAAAAGAATAATATGATTAGTCCATTATCCAGCGTATCACCAGAATCTAAATTGGGAGAAAATGTTGTTGTTGATTCATTTTCAACAATTTTTGAAGATGTGATTATTGGCGATGGTACTCGTATTCATCCTAATGTTACGATATATCCAGGAACACGCATCGGTAAAAATTGTGAAATTTTTCCTGGTGCAGTGATTGGTGTGATTCCGCAAGATTTAAAATTTGAAGGTGAATATACAACTGTCGAAATTGGTGATAACACTAAGATTAGAGAGTGTGTAACTATTCACCGTGGAACGAAAGATAAATTATCTACGCGAATCGGTTCCAATTGTTTATTAATGACGTATGTTCACGTTGCACATGATTGTCAAATTGGTAATAACGTGATTCTTGCATCTTATGTTGGAGTTTCTGGTCATGTTTTAATTGATGATTGGGCTATATTAGAAGGTAAGGTCGCTGTTCAACAGTTTGTTCATATTGGAGCACATACATTTATCGGTGGTGCTTCGTTGGTACGTAAAAATATACCGCCATTTATTAAGGCAGCAAGAGAACCATTGACATTTGCGGGAGTGAATTCCGTCGGACTTCGTAGAAGAGGTTTAACGGATGCTGAAGTGCGTGAAATTGAAGATGTTTACCGTATCATTTATGTTCAAAACAATAATATCTCTAAAGGGATTGAATGTGTAAAGGAAACAATGCCTGCATCGAAATACCGTGATGAAATCATTGATTTTATTTTAGCTTCTGATAAAGGAGTTATTCGTGGAATGATTTAATAGCTAGGTAAATGTACGGTAGAGGACAAGTAATAGAATTAGAAATTTCTGCTTTTGCGTTTGGTGGAAAAGGAATTGCTAAAGTTGCGACTGAAAATGGAGATTTAGTGTTTTTTGTAGAAAATACTTTTCCTGGTCAGTTAGTAGAAGCAAGAATTGAAAAGAAACGTAAGAAATACGTAGAATGTAAGTTATTACAGATTCTAAAACGTTCTCCGCAAGAAGTTCAACTACCATACCAAGAAATTTCTGGAGCACCTTATGTGTTTGTTCCAATAGAAATTCAACAAGAATATAAACAAACTTCTACCTTAGACTTGTTTCGTAAAATTGCGAATGTAAAAAATATAGAAGAAATTTTTGATGAATACATTGCCTCTCCATTAACGTTCAATTACCGAAATAAAATGGAATATAGTTTTTCTTCCATCGAACATGATTTGGAGTTAAACGAAGAAAAAGATGAAGCTTTTGCTTTAGGCTTTAAACGAAGAGGTACGTGGTGGAAAGTAGAGAGTTTAAACAAGGAAAGTGGTTTATTTGATGCTGAACTAGAAAATAAATTAGTACAGATTCGTTCCTTCCTTGAAAAAACAGGTTTAGCTGCTTGGCATCCACCTAAAAAAACAGGTTTCTTCAGACATATCGTCGTGCGTAAGTCTTTTCACCAAGATCAGTTATTGATTAATCTAGTAACTTCTTCTGAAAACATCGAACAATTTGATGCGCAAGCGTTTTCAACTTTTTTACAAGAATTACTTGGGACTCGTCTTGCAGGATTACAACATACCATAAATGATAATGTTGCAGATCGCGCAAAAATTGAAAACGGAACAAATTCGCTTTTATTCGGCGACTGGAAAGTTGTTGAAAAATTAAGTGATTTGTTTTTTGAGATTAGTATGGAAAGTTTCTTTCAAACGAATCCTAAAAGTGCTGAGTTATTATATAACAAAGCCTTGGATTATGTGTTTGAAGGAAATGCTTTAGAAAATAAAGTAGTGATGGATTTGTTTTGTGGTACAGGTACCATTGGACAAATTCTTGCTAAAAGAGCAAATACTGCAGAAATTATCGGTGTTGATATTGTTGCAGAAGCAATAGAAGATGCAAAGAAAAATGCAGCCAGAAATTCGGTGGAAGGAATTCAGTTTTTTGCTGCAGATGTAGGTAAATTTTTATCGGAATACCCACAATACAAAGGGAAAATTGGCACAATTGTGTTGGATCCACCTCGCGCTGGAATTGCTCCTAAAACCTTACGTAAAGTGATTGATTTAGGA
>CANGOA010000117.1 GCA_947455255.1 Flavobacteriia bacterium
AATGTCTGTTTCAATTACTTTTATTTTATATCCGTAATACATCCATCTCAATTGTTCCAATGATTCGATTTGTTCTAGTAGAGTAGGAGTAAGGTTTACTAATTCTTGTAAGGTATTTGTTCGATAGCCATACAAACCAATGTGTCTATAAAAAGGGTAAAAACTCAAAGGATCTGATTTAAAATTAGCAAAATTCGGTATTGGACTTCTAGAAAAATAGAGCGCATTTTGTTCGCTATCTGATACTATTTTAATTCTGTTAGTGTTCAGGATATCCTCCATTGAAACTTGTTTGATTCCTAATGTAGCAATTGTTGTTGTTGGATGTGAAAAAGCTTGTGCTAATTGATCAATTTGACGATAATCAACCAAAGGTTCATCTCCTTGTATATTTATTATGACATCAAAATCTGTATATGTACGTGCAACTTCTCCGCAACGATCTGTTCCTGAAGGATGTTCAGAACTAGTTAACACGACCTTACCGCCAAACCTTTTAACTTCCGCTTCAATGCGTAAATCATCTGTCGCGACTATAACTTCTGTGAGTAAATCTGATTTTTTAACACCTTCATAAACACGTTGTATCATTGTTTTCCCTTTTAAATCAATTAATGGTTTGCCTGGAAAGCGTGAAGAAGCGTAACGAGCTGGAATAACTCCTAAAATACGTAATGAATTTGTTGACATATTAATTGTTTTTTCGAAATGATTGATTTCTAATTTCTTGAATTAATGCTGTTTTTGCATCTGCTAATTTTTGAATAGATGTATAGGTTCCTCCTCCTAATTCAGCAATTTTCTGCATGTTAATTGTATCATGAGAATTGTTCTGTATACCTATTACACATAGTTGGATCCCCATTTTTTTGTAATGATCGATTGACTCAATATAGTTTTTTGAATCTTTATTAAATGCTCCATCTGTAATAATGTAAATAATATTCTTACCTTCTATCAAGTTTGTACTTATCGTTTTACATCCTAATTTAATCCCTTCACCTCCTGCTGTCATTCCTCCAGATTTCAATTTTTTAATAGCTTCTTGGATCTCAATCTTACTATTTCCAGTTGTTGGTTGTAATAAGACTTGTGCATTATTTGCATAAGAAACTATTCCCATTTTATCATTTTTTCTAAGTATAGAGGAAAGTTCCATAAGACTATATTTCATTAACTCCATACGATTTCCAATACCCATAGATGTGGATATATCAACAACAAACAATACATTAATAGGTTGGAAATTAATATTATCAAATTGGTCAAATGGTATAGACTCTAAACTTGCTTTAATTGGAGTGATTTGGGGCGATAGTGTTTCTTGTGCTAAATCGGTATCTAAAGTCGAGTGAATATTTAGTGTTTTTTGTTCTTGTGTTTGTATCTGTTTTTCTGATGTTGTAATTTGTTCTGTTTTTTTATTAATTTCTTGTTTTACAAATAATTGAGCACTGTCCTTTTCTAATTCAATAATGATTGTATTATCAGTGATATTCACATATTTACATGTTTCATTATTTTTATAGCCAGTATGTATTGCGTAAAAATAAATAAACCCAAGTGGTGTTTTAAGTTGAATTTTACCACTTTTATGTTGTGTAAATCGCCCTATTTCTTTTCCTTGTTGAATAAGATAAACAACAGTTTGTTCTAAATTTTCTTTTGTTTGTTTGTCGATTGTTTTAATTGTTAACAAAAAGTCTGTTGCATGTTTTGATGGAATAGATCGAAAGTCTGGACAAGCCTGCATAGTAGCAAGAGGATCGTAAATTTCTTCTGTTAATTTACCTTTTACAAGTAATAATGTAGGTTCTAATTTGTCACTTGTGTATATTGGAATTTCGTAACGAAAGTTACCTGTTTTCTTTGGTTTTGGTTGAACACGAAATATTAATATTGAATCTTTTTCTGCTGCTTGTGCATTAAACAAACAAGTGATTTCATGTGGCGCTTTATAATTAAGAATATAGGCTTTTTTAGTGCCTATATTTTTGATTTTTATATCCATAAATTTTGGAGAATCATTATTCAATTCTCCAAAATCTATAGTAGTTGTGTCAAATACGAGTTGACCCACAACTGTAAAACGATGTAGTAAAAGAAAGATAATTAAGAATGTCTTAATTAGTTTCATTTTTTATTTTTTTCCAAAATTTTAATAGCACTTTGCATTTCTTTATCTAGCTCATTTATAACTGTGTAATATCCTTCTTCTGTCCAAATTTGTCTAGCAATTTCTGCTTTTAATGTTGTTTGAATAAATCGTTTACTCTTCGCTATTCCAGCAGGGTCAATTGGAATGTGTACATTTTTGTATGCATATTTCAAGAATTCTTGTGTTAATTTTTCGTCAATGACAAATGTTTTTTGGAACTGACTAGGATTTTTCCAAGTTGAACGTTTGTTAGATACATAGTCGAATGCAAAACTTTGAAATACATTACTATATCTTAACTCGGTAAAATACCAACTTCCTCCCATAGTATCTAAAGGTAAAAACACATCTGGAAAAATTCCTCCTCCTCCATAAACAATCTTTCCTTTTGGAGTTTTGAATTTTAAAGAATCAACAAGTAAAGAACTATCTAATCTAAATTGTTCACCATGTTCAAATCTAACAGACTCTTCATTTATGTATTTTTCGTAATCATCTGTGTATGGTTTTTGAATACAGCGACCAGTAGGAGTATAGTAACGAGCAATCGTTAATCGTACATTACTTTTGTCTTGAAGGGAAATATCTTTTTGAACCAATCCTTTTCCATAAGATCTTCTTCCTAAGATAAGTGCACGATCATTATCCTGTAATGCACCAGCTACTATCTCACTTGCAGATGCTGAATTTTCATTGATTAAAACGACTAATGGTATACGTTCTAATTTTCCAATAATAGAAGCTTTAAAAACTTCTTTTTTTACATTAGCACCTTTTGTACTTACAATCGTTTCTCCATCTTTCAAAAATTCATCTACAATTTCAACTGCAGTTTGTAATACCCCGCCACCATTATTTCGAAGATCAAGTATCATTGATTTCATACCTAAGTCTAATAATTTCTGAGTTTGATCTTTAAATTCCTGTGCTGTAGTTACAGAAAATTGGTCAATTTTGACATAACCAATATTTTTTGTAGTCATAATTGCACAAGGAATTGAAGCGATAGGAATTGTCCCTCGAACCAATGTTTTATTAAGTTTCCTTTCATTTCTCCAAAGTGTTACTTCAACTGATGTATTACTCAAGCCTTTTAATAAAGTCATGACTTTATCGTTCGTGATTTTTTTACTAGCAACGGATTTTTTGTTGATTGCTATAATTTTATCACCAGCTAATACTCCAGCTTCTTGGGATGGAGACCCAGGAATAACATTTGTAACACAAATCGTGTCGCGTAATAAGGTAAATCTAACTCCGATACCACCAAATTCTCCCTGAATTTGTTCAGTTAAAGCCTTCATATCTTTTGGGGAGATATAATTTGAATGTGGATCCAATTTATGAAGCATTTCAGAAATGGTTTCTTCAAAGAGTTTCTCACCATCTACTTTATCTACGTAATTTTTATTAATTACTTCAATGATATCATTGACTTTACTTGAGGACTTTTGTTTTCCTGAAAGTGAATGACCTATCCAGATACCAATCGCCATAAAACAGCAAAGTCCGATTGGCAAAAGATAAATCTTTGATTTTTTATCGTTAGACATTTATATTTCTTCTATTTGTACAACTTCAATTCCAGCAGCATTTAAAAAGTCGACTCCTACTGTATCGCGGTAATGACTTCTATAGACTAAACGTTTAATCCCTGCTTGTAGTATAAGTTTACTACAATCTTTACATGGAGAAAGTGTTAAGTATAGAGTAGAACCAACACAATTATTTGTTGATTTAGCTACTTTTAATATTGCATTTGCCTCTGCATGAAGTACATACCAGTGGGTGTCTCCATCTCCTGTTTCACAACAATTGTCAAAACCAGCAGGTGTACCATTGTAACCATCTGAAATAATTGCATCGTCTTTTACAATAATAGCGCCTACTTTTTTACGCTCACAATGTGAAAGCTCTGCCCATGTATCAGCCATTCTTAAATAAGCCTTGTCGTAGCGCAATTGTTTTTGTTCCGATTTCTCAATCATATTAAACGTATCTAATTTCTTTCAAAGATAAATAAAAGTCTAGTATAAATAGAGTAATAGAAACGCAAGGGTATTATCGAGCAATGTTCACTTTTTCAGTATGTACATTTCCATTCATTTCAAATTGGAAAATATAACTACCATTTGAAAGGTGACTAATATCAATTTCTGAATGTAAATCATTTTGAGTAGGATAAGAATCTATTAATTTACCATCAATACTTAGAATTTTCAATGTGTAAGGTTTTGTATTTTTGATAGTTATAATTTTATTTGCAGGATTTGGATAAATTAAAAATGTATACATTTCCAATTGTTTAATAGTATAATTTTGTTTAGTAAGTGTAAAAGTATAATTCTCATTTTTTTCAGATATAGGAAAAGTATAGGTGTAAGTGTTATTTTTTATTTCTCCTGTTTCAACCCATTGACTATTTTTACTTATTCCAATCTGAACCCCCTCAATTGACGAAGTAATAGTTATCGATTTAGTACTACAATCTGAACATAAATCTATACTGCATGAAATTGGTTTTGTAAGTTGATTTCGAAAAAGAGTAGAAGGATCTCCAAAAAATACCCATGTTTGAATTACACCCTCACCATCTGTGCCATATTTTTCAAGCATACTGAATTGACCATTATTAAATATGCCGCCTAAAGTAGATTTTCGAATGGAAGTTTCAGAACTTGAAAGCAATCGAACTATTTCGTCTTGTGTTTTCATAGGGGGGGCCCAATCCATTAAAATAGAGGAACCACACATTGCTATTGCACCTGTTATTTTATTTTGATTTTTTGCGCTTAACCATGTTTCTGCTATGCATTTGTTATTTACAAACTTACCGTTATTACAAGCTACTGATATAATAAATGGATACGAACCAAAATTAGTTGCTGATAATACATCTGATGAATAAAAATTTCCTGTAACAAAATAGTCTGTATCTCCATGTCCTGTATAATTGAATAATCCAATTCCAGAATTTAATACATTTATAATCTCCGTATTTGTAGGGTTATTTGGTGAATCTAAAATTCCTTGGTTCCCATCATATAGTTCATAAACGTAGCTATAATCAGTTTCCATTAAAGTTGATCTTATTAAGCGTTCATGTTGCCAATCAGCTTCCCCATTATCTCCTATTCCTGCCCCTTGTGAAGAAGCAATACCTAAAGCACGTGTCATCCATTCACCAGCAGCAGGATTTTTTTCATATTCTAAGGTACGTTCAACCATAGTTTTTACTTCTATTGGCGTTCCTGAAAAACGACCAACAAATAATTCACTGTAGTAATCATTACCTGTTAATTGTCCATAATAGGAATCACTCCAATATTCATCACTACTAAAATTTCCATATGTGTAAGGCGTTAAATCTTCTGCATCACCTACTAATAGTAGGTATAGCAAAGAAGGATTTTGTTTGTAAAAATCGTTAATGAAAGCTTTTATTAAAGTAGAATTATTACCGATAGACTCGACAGTTTGAACGGATGTTTTTATTCCTTTTTGATTTTTCCAATCAACAAATGGTTGTAAGTTTTGTTTGTAAGATTCAGGACATATAACGAGCATTTCTCCAACTTCCGTTTTTGCCAAATATTTATTTTTATGCTTGTTTGAATTTATAAATTGATCGCTAAAATAGATTTCACCAAGGTGTGAATTTACTTGTGAATGTATTTCATTGACTCCATTTTGATTATCAAACTTCAATGTGACGCGTAAGTTTTTATAAAAACGTAACGTTTTGGTGATTGGATTATATTGGTAAGGATAAAGTAGGATTGTTTGACCTCGTAATTCTCTTAAAATAAAAGGCTTTGAATTTTTCGCCAATGTTCCTGGATAAAATTCGTTTTTTAAATAAGTTTCTCCAAATTCATAATTGACATCTTTAGTTTTTCTTTTTTGAAGACCTAACGATGGAAGTACATTTATATTTTTATATTCGATTATATCATCATACTCAACCGTTAGTTTTGAGTTTCCTGTTTGGGGTAAAATAACAGATTTAGCAAAATAGGGAAGAGCAGGAGCACCTTTTATGGATAATGTATTTGAGGAAGTTAATGAAAAATCGACATAACTATTCCCTTTATATTCCTTAGTTATAAGTTCACTATTTTCAAATGAAAAATTTGTGATTAATTCGTTATCATTTGAAGAAATTAATAAACTTGTTTGTGAAAATGAAACACCTATTGAATGTATAATTAATATTATCAATAGGTATTTCATAGTGTTGAAAATGAATTTATTATCTATTTACGAGTAATTGTACCCCTGTATTCATTTTTCTCGTTTTTTTCAGGACTCATTAAGATTACTTTCCAAATATATTCACTTCCTTCAGAAACAAGTTGATCAGTTTTTTGATCTTTTCCATCCCAGGGATTGTTTTTGTCGTTTGTCTCAAATATTATTTTACCATCTTTAGGATCAATAATCAACATTTTAAATGGTGTATCACGTTCTAATAATGAAAGTGGTAAAAAAGTGTTTCTTTTAGGATTACTTGATGTCGGGTCAAATCCATTTGGAGCCTTCAAATTATAGTGAAAATCAGGATCTGGATAAAATGTTTTTGTCATTTGATTTTCACATCCGTTAAGCCCAATCACTGCTAAGGTAATAGAATACTTTTCTTTATTAAATATATTTAACTTGACATCATCATTTGTAGAAATCACTTTTTGATCAAATATCCATTTTTGTGTTTTAACATTTAAATCAGAAGTCAAAGTGATCGTAGGAATCCCATTTTCATAAATAATATCAGATGGCAAACTGAAATTTACGGTTGGTTTTTCTTTCACTTCAAAAGCAATTTTATCCCCATTCCAAAAATATTGTCCTTCTTGTTTAAGTGAAATCAACATTGATTCTTGACCGTCAATTTTAATTTGTTTTCCATTAACATAAGTTAAAATTATTTCAGAGAGATTTGGATTGTAAATCTCAACTTTTTCACCCAAACAATAAATTTTATTTGTTTTAGGAAGGATGAAACTTTTAACATGTCTTTCGTTCCCTTTTAAAATCGGTGTTTGCTTAATTGTTGCAGATTCTTGGTTATTGAAATTATCAACAGTAGATTCAGCATGTATTTCAGTACTTAAATTAGCCGTATTTTCTTTTTTCAAAGTTACAGGATGTTCATCCGAAACATTAATTTTAGTTTCCTTTTTTGTAAGTAAAATATTTGTGTTTTCGTTTACAGTAGGAATCTCAGTATTGTTTTTCTTTGAAGAATGAATTGGTTTAGAAGATTCTTTGCTTACACTATAAACTGCAAGTGAAGCACCAATTATTGTCATAGAAGCAACAATCCAAGTTTTTGGAGAGGACAAGAAACTGTTACTACCTGATGTTGGTTTAGCATCTAGACCTTGAGACATTTTCTCCCAAGCCGATGCATCATAAGGTGCTTCGTAGTTTTCTAAACTCGACTTAATTTTGTTTGCTATGTCTTTATTCATTCGCTATTTTACTATATTTTTTAACTATTATTTTCTGTAAATTCATTTTCGCTTTTGCAAGGTTTGATTTTGAAGTCCCTTCAGAAATACCTAACATATCAGCGATTTCCTTATGGGAATATTCTTCCATCACATAAAGGTTGAAAACAGTTTTATACGCAGGAGAAAGTTGTTGAATGGCTTCCAAAGCATATTCCGCTTTTAGTTCAATAGAGTTTTCTAGCTCTAAATTATCACCATACTCTACAAACTCTTCCTTTGTATTTACTTCGTTTTCTTCCACAAAATTGAACTTCTTTGCTTTCCGAAGGTGATCGAGAGCTGTATTTGTAACAATTCGACGCATCCAACCTTCAAAAGAACCATTCGATTCAAATGTTGTGATTTTGTCAAAGACCTTCATAAAACCCTCTTGTAAAATATCTTGAGCAGTATCTTTATCATTAGTATATCGTTGACAAACAATCATCAACTTACCATAGTAAAGTTTGAATAACTTTTCTTGGCAAACTCGATCGTTTTTTATACAACCGGCAACAATACTATCCAACTGCTCTTTCTTATCCACCTTCGTGCTTATAGTTACTAGACGTTACTTATTTTAATCAGTTGCCTAAAATTAAAATTTTTTATGTGAACATTTAAAAATAAATCATAAAAAGTGGATTCTTGTCATTCAATTGTTTTAATTTTGCAAGGTAAACGTTAAATTTTAACACAAAATAATACTATGAAAGTAACAGTTGTAGGTGCAGGAAACGTAGGTGCTACGTGTGCAGACGTGCTAGCACAAAGAGAAATCGCTAATGAAATCGTTTTGTTAGATATTAAAGAAGGTTTTGCTGAAGGTAAAGCTTTAGATATTTGGCAAAAAGCTCCAATTAATTTGTATGATTCAAGAACTATTGGTTCTACAAACGATTATTCAAAAACTGCAAATTCAGATGTAGTAGTTATCACCTCTGGACTTCCAAGAAAACCTGGAATGTCTCGTGATGATCTAATCGCTACAAATGCTGGTATCGTTAAAACAGTAACAGATAACATTATTAAACATTCTCCTAATGCTATTTTAGTGATTGTTTCTAATCCATTAGATGTAATGACATATTGTGCATATTTAAATGCTAAAGTTGATTCCTCTAAGGTATTTGGAATGGCTGGTGTATTAGATACTGCTCGTTACCGTGCTTTCTTAGCGGAAGAATTAAATGTTTCTCCTAAAGATATTCAAGCAGTATTAATGGGTGGTCATGGTGACACTATGGTTCCACTTCCTCGTTATACTACTGTTGCTGGTATTCCTGTAACTGAATTAATCTCTCCAGAGAAATTAGATGAAATTATCGAAAGAACTAAATTTGGTGGTGGTGAAATCGTTAAATTATTAGGTACTTCAGCTTGGTATGCTCCAGGTGCTGCTGCTGCTCAAATGGTTGAAGCAATTGTTCGCGATCAAAAACGTATCTTCCCAGTTTGTGCTTGGTTAAATGGTGAGTATGGAATGAAAGATATCTACTTAGGAGTTCCTGTCGTTCTAGGAAAAAATGGTATTGAAAAAATCATTGAATTGCAATTAAATTCTGATGAAAAAGCTTTATTGGACGAATCAGCGAAAGCAGTAAAATCTGTAATGGATGTATTAGATAACATGAATGTGAACGCATAAGTTATCACACTAAATATTAAAAAAGCCTGTCAGTGTAAATTGACAGGCTTTTTCATTTAGTCTAATGTCTAGTCCTGAAATAGCGATACATAATTTTTATCGTTATGGAAAAAGCAGAAAAAGTCGTTTATGAAAAACGCACCCAAAGTGATTACTCAATGAGTTTCAAACTCCAAGTCGTTCAAGAAATAGAACACATGGAGATATC
>CANGOA010000118.1 GCA_947455255.1 Flavobacteriia bacterium
AATTCATTGTGTTCGGCTAGGTTTCCTAACGTCATAATAGAAGACAAGAGGATTGCAAGTGGAAGCGCTAAAGGAATTAGTGTAGCTGAGACATAGAAAATCAGTTCTAATATAACTGTAAATTCTAATCCTTTCCCCATCAAATCATCCACATATTTCCAAAAGAATTGCATGATCAACATGAACATGGAGATGCAAAAGGTAATAATGAACGGACCAATAAAGGAACGAATACTAAATAAATAGAGACGCTTCAAAGGGGGTGAGGTTATGGTTTAAGCTCCTAAATGACGTTTTAATTCTTGAATTTGTGTGTCCCAAAGATGCTTTGACTCTTTTAATTCATCTTCATCACAGAAATCAATCACACGAAGCACTAAGGACTTTGTTAATGGATCAATGCTGAATTGAAATTCAAAAAACACATCATTTCCTTCCTCTTCATCCTCTAACCATTTGAAACGTACGTAAGCACCTGATTTTTTAGATTTTAATCGAGCTTTTTGTTCGCTTTTATCCCAAATGAATGTATAGATATCTTCTTTAATATTTACATCGTCAGCAAACCATTCGGATAAACCTGCAGGTGTGGAAACACTATTTTCAAGCACTTTCACAGAAACCTTTAATAAATATTCTAATTCAAATTTTATTTTATCACTCATTTTTTTGGCTTAAATCATGTTAATCAACACATTGATTGATATTTTCAAAAAATATGTTTTGTTAAAAATACTAAAAAATAAAGTAATATAAACGAATTAAAAAAATATTGATATATTTGCAATCAATTAAAAAATAAACAACACATATGGCGGGTTAGCTCAGTTGGTTAGAGCGCAGGATTCATAACCCTGAGGTCACGAGTTCAACTCTCGTACCCGCTACGAAGAAACCCCTTGATTTTCAAGGGGTTTCTTATTTTATTCCGTTTCGTTTTTTTTAAAATTTAATTTGGAATACAGTTTGGAGTACAGTTTTTTTTCAAAAAGTTGATTTTTTTTGATGCAAATTCAGGTATGAAATCACGTGACTTAGCCCTAAAAATTTCATGATCCAAAAAAAAAGCCGCTTCAATTAATAAAGCGACTTCTGAATAAAAAACTTTAAAAGAATTAAAGTGTAATGTGTCTATCTTTTTTTTCTTCATAAATATCTGGAATAGAAACTAATATCCCTGTTTCTTCTACATCACCAAATTCGTGATTAACTGCTGTGCCAAACGTTTTCATCGTAGGGGAGAGGTGCATATAGATATTCACTAAAGGTGGTACATTTTCATTTCTCGCACGTACATATGAATTTAACACCTTAAATCCATCTTTAAATGTTAAGTTTTTGAGTTGTTCCTCTACAAATTCTTGATCATACACTTGTATCAAAGGGTGATATGGCTTCATAAGTTGATCATTATCTGGAAAATAATGATTCATAAAATGAAGTAAAAAATCACGTGATTCTCTGTCATAACTAGGATACATCGTTACTTTCCCGAAAAAATATTTCATACTAGGGTTAGTTAAAATGATTGCACCTAAACCATCCCATATATTATCTAATGCAAACAATCCTTTTCGAGGATTAACTGAAGGCTGAAAATTAGGTTGAACCCAAGACCTTCCTAATTCAATCGTAAGCGGTAAGTAATTTTTTACAAAAGAATCTGAAAATTCAAAATAATGACTCGTAGATAAATGAATACCATCTTCCTGAATGGCATTTTTACATAAAATATAACGATATCCACCAATAATTTCTTCGTCTTCAGGTGACCATACAATTAATTGTTCATAGCAAATATCATTGGTGTCAAACTCATCTAAATCCAAAGATAAGCCTGTCCCACCTCCAGATTGACGAAATGTAACTTCACGTAAACGTCCAATTTCTTTTAAAGTATTTGGTGAGTTATGAATGTTCACAGAAAATATTTCATTTCCTCCTTTACGAGTTTTACGTATGAATCGATCTTGATTCAATTCACTTTTAATGATTTCTTTCGAAATTGGTGCGATAATAGGTTCTTGCATAAATTATTTTTCTGAATATGAATATACTTGACGACGAATATCTGATGCCCAGTCTTTTTGAGATTTTGATTTTTCCAAGTCTTTAGGGTAAATTGGTTTCCCAATTGTTAATTTCATCGTGGTGTCCTTCTGTTTAAACAACTCATCCACTAAATAAAACATTTCAATATTAGCCTTAATCCCAATCGCTTTTCTAAAGTTAGCTAAACGGTAAAAAAAGTTGGATAATTTCCCGTCAATATAAATTGGAACAATGGGTTGATTATGTTTTATAGATAAAGAAACAAACGTTTTTTTCCATTCTAAATCCTGAACTACACCATTAATTTTACGACTAACTAATCCAGCTGGAAAAATACATACTGCACTACCTGTAGAAAAAATTTCATCTATTTTCAATAAGTTAGAATTGGAATTACGACCATGTTTATTAACTCCAACAAACATACCCTGCATACTTTCTAAATGAAGCAATATATCATTTACAATAAATTTTAAATCTTTACGGTGATTTTTAAGCACGGTCACTAAAGCCATAGCATCCATACCACCAAGTGGATGATTAATTGCTAAAGTCACTCCACCAGTAACTGGAACGTTTTCAATCCCATCTACTAATAATTTTATATTAAATCGATTAATTATAGCCTCACAAAAGTCTTGGTTGTGTTTATCCCTATTTGATGAAATTACTTCATTAACTTCTTTTTCATGTAAAATACGTTGTATGTAACTTATAATGAAGTTAGGTAATAACTTAAGTAATTTAGGATTTTTATCTCCTATGATCTTACGTATATCAATAAATTTCTTCTCTTCCATATTTTACTAGCTATACAAAAATAAGGGAATAAAGTGGATTCTAAAAATAAATAGATATAAATGAAATGATTAAACTTTATTGAAATTTAACATTTTTTCTAATTTGAATTTGTTTTTAAAAAATAGTTTCATATATTAGCAAAACAAACAATATAAAAAAAGCCTATCGGAACAACATTACTCTATTTAGTATAAATCGACTTCGGTCATAAATTATAGAGCTATGTTTAGTACATCTGACGATTCCCTATTGGTGAATCAATACATTTCAGGCGATGAAAAATCATTAGAAATCCTTTTAAAAAAATACAAACGTGTAATTTTTAAAACTATTGTTTCTAAAGTTAAATCTACAGAACTTGCAGAGGATTTATTTCAGGATACATTTATTAAAATCATCAACACCCTTAAAACAGGGAAGTATAATGAAGAAGGGAAGTTTCTACCTTGGGCTTTACGAATTGCTAATAATCTTATAATAGATTATTTTCGTAAAAATAGTTCTCGTAGAATGATTTCTGAATCTTCATCAACTTCGGATACATTTAATGTGTTCACCCATATGAAATGTGATTCAACACCTTGGATTCAACAAGAAATGCAAAATGAACTCTATAATGAACTAGTTAGCGGTGTTGAGTTTTTACCAGAAGCTCAACGTGAATTAATTGAAATGCGAATTTTCCAAGGTATGTCATTCAAAGACATCGCAGAAGAAAAAGAAATTAGTATTAATACTGCTTTAGGTAGAATGCGATATGCTATCCAAAACCTTCGAAAAATGATGGAAGAAAAGAATGTTTTAATAGAGATATAAAATAAATTTACACCATAAAACAATAAAGGCTGTCCAAAGAGACAGCCTTTATTGTTTTATGGTGTAATTACATTCTTACTTACCGTGACATTGTTTGAATTTCTTACCACTTCCACATGGACAAAGATCATTCCTTCCAATCTTAGGCTCTGCTACAATCGGTTGTTTCTTGGTCACTTCTTCTTCCAATACTTCAGCATCTTCAATACCAGAACCTAACTGTGCTTTCTCATAATGATTTTGAATAGCAGCAGCACGGTTTGTACTTTGGATAGATTCTTGCTCATAAGCAATGTCCATTTTTACTAAAGATTCGACCGTTTGTAAGTTTAAACGACCTAACATCGATTTAAACAATTCAAACGATTCTAATTTATAGACAATTAATGGATCTTTTTGCTCGTAAACCGCTTGTTGAACAGAGGTACGTAATTCATCCATTTCACGTAAATGTTCTTTCCACTCGTCATCAATCAATGCTAGGGTAACATTACGCTCAAATGCAGTAATTAAAGCAGAACCATTTGTTTCATACGCTTCTTTCAAACTCACAACCATTTGCATTTCTTTTACACCATCAGATAATGGGAAAAGAATGTTTTCAAATGTATTGTTGTGGTTTTCATAAACGCTTTTCACTTGTCCGTATGCTCTTGAAATGATACGATCATTTTTTTGTTTGTAATGAACCATCACGGCATTGTACACCATGTCGGAAATTACATTTTTATTCAACGTAGAGAATTCCGCTTCACTTACTGGAGATTCAATTCCTAGTACTCGGTAAAGTTCAAATGTAAATTCTTCGTATTGAGAAACGTGTGGGAAATTGTAAACGATAGAGTCAGCAACATCGTACAACATATTTGCAATGTCTAAACTCAAACGATCACCAAATAATGCATTGTGACGTTTTTTGTAAATTGCTTTACGTTGCGCACTCATTACATCATCGTATTCTAACAAACGTTTACGCATTCCAAAGTTGTTTTCTTCCACTTTTTTCTGCGCACGTTCGATCGATTTAGAAACCATACTATGCGTAATCACTTCTCCTTCTTTCAATCCCATACGGTCCATGATTTTAGCGATACGCTCAGAACCGAACTTACGCATTAAATCATCTTCTAAGGAAACAAAGAATTGAGATGACCCTGGATCTCCTTGACGTCCAGCACGACCACGTAACTGTCTGTCTACACGACGAGAATCATGACGTTCTGTACCAATAATCGCTAAACCTCCAGCTTCTTTAACACCTTCTCCTAATTTGATATCGGTACCACGACCAGCCATATTTGTTGCGATAGTCACTGCTCCTGCTTTACCAGCTTCAGCAACAATTTCCGCCTCTTTTTGGTGGTGTTTTGCATTTAATACTTGGTGAGGAATACCACGCATTTTGAACGAACGACTCAAGAATTCAGAAATTTCAACCGTTGTTGTACCAACAAGTACTGGTCGACCTTCTTTTACCAAACGTTCTGTTTCATCAATTACTGCTGAGAATTTCTCTCTAGCAGAACGATAAACTAAATCATTTAAATCTTTACGAGAAATTGGACGGTGAGGAGGAATAACAACCACATCCAATTTGTAAATATCCCAAAACTCTTTTGCTTCCGTTTCCGCTGTACCCGTCATACCAGCTAACTTGTGGTACATACGGAAATAGTTTTGTAAGGTAATTGTCGCATACGTTTGTGTCGCAGCTTCAATCGTTACGTTCTCTTTGGCTTCTATTGCTTGGTGTAATCCATCAGAGTAACGACGACCTTCCATGATACGACCAGTTTGTTCATCGACAATCTTAACCTTACCATCCATGATTACATATTCGACTTCTTTCTCGAATAGGGTATAGGCTTTCAACAATTGATTGACAGAATGGATACGCTCAGATTTCACACTGAAATCACGAATTAACATATCCTTTTGCAACTGCACTTCTTCCAACGAAAGATTTTCTTTTTGCAATTTAGCAATTCCACCTCCGATGTCAGGAATAACATAGAAATCAGAATTTTCACCTTCTGAAATTAAATTGATTCCTTTTTCAGTTAATTCAATCGTATTATTTTTCTCATCAATTACAAAGAACAATTCAGCATCAATTTTTTTCATGTGCTTTCCTTGTTCTGCCATATACAAGTTTTCCACTTTTTGTAAATGAGCTCTAACACCTGGTTCAGATAAAAACTTGATTAAAGGTTTGTTTTTTGGCAAACCTCTATATGCACGAAGTAAGGCAATTCCACCTTCTTCCAATGAAGTTTTTACGTCTTTTTTGTCATCACCTGGAGTATTGATAACTGCTAATAATTTTTTAGCTTCCACCAATACTTGATTTACGTATGCTCTTTGAGCATCCACTAATTTTACAACACGTGGTTTTAATTCGTGGAATTCATGTTCGTCTCCTTTTGGGGTAGGACCAGAAATAATCAAAGGTGTTCTCGCATCATCAATTAATACAGAATCGACCTCATCGACAATTGCAAAATGGTGTTCGCGTTGCACTAAATCCTCACGATTACTTGCCATGTTATCACGTAAATAATCGAAACCAAATTCATTGTTCGTTCCAAAAGTAATGTCAGCCAAATAAGCGTTTCTTCTTTCCGGAGAATTTGGTCTGTGTTTGTCGATGCAATCTACACGCAATCCATGGAATTGGTACAATGGACCCATCCATTCCGAGTCACGTTTCGCTAGGTAATCATTCACAGTTACTAAGTGAACTCCTTTACCAGAAAGTGCATTCAAATATACAGGTAGGGTAGCCACTAACGTTTTACCTTCCCCTGTTTGCATTTCTGCAATATTTCCTTTGTGTAGTACAGCACCACCCATTAATTGCACGTCGTAATGTACCATAGACCAACTAACGGCAGCACCAGCAGCAGTCCATGAATTATGCCAAATAGCTTTATCTCCTTCGATAGTAATACCATCTTTTTGAGCAGCTAATTCACGGTCAAAATCTTGTGCAGTTACTTCTAATTTTCCGTTTTCAGCCCAACGTTTGGATGTTTCTTTCACAACCGCAAAGGCTTCGGATAAAATCTCTAACAGAACTTCTTCAATTTTTTGGTTCACTTCTTTTGAAAGCGCATCCATTTTTTCGAACATTGGTTCTTTATCATCTACCGATGTTTCTGGAGCATTAGCTTTTACACGTAATTCTTCAATTTGATCTTCTAAGTCTTTCGTACTTTCTTGAATCAATTTTTGGAATCCTGCAGTTTTCCCACGTAATTCATTGTCCGTTAAACTGCTGAATTGCGTAAAAAATTCATTTGCTTTATCGATAATTGGTTGGTATTCTTTTTGCTCCTTGTTTGCTTTATCTCCAAAAATCTTTTTTAATATACTAGCTATCATTTTTTCTTTTTTATTCGAAAATAGAATTATCTATTTTTCCGTTTATTTCAATATTTTTTACTACTCCTGTTAAGGTCATTCCACCCATATCTATGGAAATTGAATAAGGTAAATATATTCCATTTACTTGTTTAAAATCTCCATAATTAAATGTTTGTTCATTTCCTTCTTCCGAAGAAATAGATCGGATTTTGTAGAAAGTAGCAACATCAAAATAATCGTATGTTTCTTTGATACCGTCGGAATATTTAAGAACGTAAGCATCTTTACCATTCACAACTTCGATCCCTAATAATTCATAGTTTACATTGTTTTTTGCGAAGTTGATTTCTGGAAGAATACCTGCAACTTTTTTCTTTGCAGCTAAAGTTTCGGTATTCATAGGTGTTTTACCACGCTGATCTTCGTCGTATCCTTTTACTCCGTTGTATACGCTTTTTTGTAGTGTTTGACCACCCATTGTAAGTACCATCGTTTCTTTTTCCTCACCCAACACATAGTCCGTTTTTACTAATGGCATTGGGATTTGTGGTGCAGTTAACTCAGTTTCACGTTTTAATGAAGCGATTTTAGAAGCTACCTTAGCTGCTTTTTTAACAGAAGTTGTACCAGTAATAGTTGTCACGTATTTTTCGATGAAAGCTTCTTTTGTAATTGTTGCTTTCTTCATCTCTTTTACTTCCTGACCAAGAGCATCTAATTTTTCGATTGCTCCAGCCGTATCAAACTTTTTAAGTTTATCCATGATTTCAGGATTTCCAACTACAATAATATTACAACCATTTGCTGTTAAATATTGTTTTGCAATTTCTAAGATTTCTGCTTTTGTAATTGCGTCCAAACGTTTTAAATAGGTTTGGTAAAAATCTTTAGGATAATTATATTTAATTGTATTTAATGCAAATTGAGCAACAGTCATTGGTCTCTCTAAAGAACGAGCAAAGTTACCAGCCATTAAAGATTTAATACTTGCTAATTCCTCATCTGTAACTTCTGATTTTTGAATACGATCTAATTCCAATAAGATTTGAGCTACAGCACTATCCGTAACTTCACTTCTGAAATTTCCTGAAACAGAGTAATAACTTCCTTCATCGAAGAAATTTGCACGAGAATAACAACCGTAGGTATAAGCTCTTTTCTCACGTAAGTTTTGTGTCAAACGAGCACCAAAACCTCCACCACCAAAAATTCCATTCAAGGTGCTTAATAACAATTGATTTTTATCTCCTGCTTTAATATGCATCGGAAAAGTAACAGTAATCACCGATTGAGGCGCTCCTGGTTTAGCTACAAAAAGAACTCGGTTACCATTGTGGTAATATGCTTCATTATACGTAGATGTAATTTTGTCGTGACCTGACCATGCACCAAAATATTGTTCGGCCCAACGTTTCGCTTGGTCTTTTGTTACATCACCTACAATAACTAAATAACTTCCTTTTGGAGTAAATAAACCTCTGTAATAATTTTTTACATCCGTTAATGTAATGTCTTTCAATGTAGCTTCCGTTTCAATTTCACCAAAAGGGTGACCACTTGGGTAGTTTGCTCTTGCTTCAGCGTTTCCAGCCATACTGCTTGGATTCGATTTAGAAGAAAGGATAGAAGACTCTTTCATTTTTTTCAAACGATCAAATTCTTCCTCTGGAAAAGTAGGTCTTAATAATACATCCGACATTAAATCCAACCCTTTTTCAGCATGTTTAGTCAAACATTGTAGAAATACACTACTAGAAGATGAACGTAAGGTTGCTCCAATAAAATCGATTTCTTGATCTAATTGATCTTTGGTTCTTTTTTCGGTTCCGGACATTAATAATTCACCCGCCAAGCTACTTAAACCTGCTTTTGGTCCTTCTATAATTTGATTGGAACCCAAAACCAAGTTAAAGGATACGCGAGGCATCTTATGATTCTCAGAAAGAATTACAGTGATACCGTTTGGTAAGGTAAATACTTCCGACTCTTTAATATTGATGGTTGGAGCAGCAGTACCAGTTGGTCGCACAGAACGATCTAATTGACCATATAAAATTAGGTTAGTACAGGTTGCTATACAAAGAAATAATAACTTTTTCATACTACTATTTGTTGGAAGATTTTGGTAAATAAATTAAAATAACGCGTGAATCCTTTGTTAAATATTTTTTAGCAACACGTTGAATATCTGCAGGTGTAATAGTTAAATAATTTCCTAATTGTTTGTTGATTAAACCTGTGTTTTTACGGTACATATAATTGTCTGCTAAATTTTCAGCAATTCCAGCT
>CANGOA010000119.1 GCA_947455255.1 Flavobacteriia bacterium
AATAAATTAGTACATCGAATTATGGCTGTAATTAACAGAAAAACACCATATATTAAAAAAGTAACCGAAAAACTATCAGAAAGTGAAATGAAAGTTTGCATTTTAACATAGAAATCTCTGCGCTAAAAAAAATACTCCTAAAAGAAAAATACCTACGTAAAATCCATGTAATTAACATTTCATTGTTTGTTTGATTTTTAATTTCGTGAAACACACATCGTAATATCGCGTATATTTGGCGTAATTATTAAGACCTATGAATTTCGTTGTTACAGAAAATACACATTTTGCTCTCGTAACGTCCAAAGTGGATAAGTTGGATGCTTCCAATGCTTCGGATTTGAAAAATGAATTGATTGTTTTGAACAAAAAAGGGGTGAATTCCATAATTATCGATTTAACTGCAACGAAATACTGCGATTCCTCTGGATTAAGTGCAATTTTGGTAGCAAATCGTTTATGTAAAGATACCAATGGGAAATTCGCATTGAGTGGTTTACAGGCAAACGTTACCAAAATGATTGCTATTTCTCAATTAGATAAAGTACTTTCGATCACTTCTACCGTGGAGGAAGCTTCTGCCTTGATGGCAAATTAAGATGTCTTTTCAAGTTACCATTCTCGGTTCAGGAGCTGCTTTACCAACCGCTTTTCGAAAACCAACTGCACAATACATAAATTGTAATGATCGTCATTTATTGATTGATTGTGGCGAAGGTACACAGACTCAGATTCGTAAGGCTGGAGTAAAGCTCCAAAAAATCACCCACATATTAATTTCGCATTTGCATGGCGACCATTACTTTGGTTTGGTTGGACTTTTGAGTACCATGCATTTACTTGGAAGGGATCAAGGGGTGACAATTTATGGACCAGAAGAATTAGAGCGCATTGTACGTATTCAGTTGGAAGTAGGTCATTCTAAACTAGGTTTTTCGTTGAATTTTATTCCCCTTAATGGGAAGGAAAATCGCTTATTGTTTGAAGATAAACTCATCGAAGTACATACTTTTCCATTAAAACATAAAATTCCAACAAACGGTTTTATCATTAAAGAAAAGCCAAAAGAACGTTCCATTATTGGAGAGGCATTGCGCGAATCAGGGGTTTCCTTGATGGCGGTACCTTATTTTAGACGCGGGGAAGATTTTGTGAGTGAAGATGGGGAAACGCACTATGCGGATGAGTATACCTATGCGCCAAAGCCTTCCAAATCCTATGCGTTTTGTTCGGATACTATCTATACGGAAAGCATACTCCCATACATACAAGGGGTGGATGTATTGTATCACGAAGCGACCTTCACCGAAAAAGAAGCGGATCGTGCGAAAGCTACCATGCATTCCACAGCAAAACAAGCAGCTACCATTGCGCAAAAAGCAGGAGTTGGCCGTTTATTGCTAGGTCATCTAAGTGCCCGATTTGATGGGGTAGAAGCGCATTTGAAAGAAGCGAGTCCTGTGTTTGAGAATGTGGTGGTGGTAAGTGATTTTGATGTGTTAGAGTTGTAAATTAAATGACATGAAAGAGAAATTACTAATACTTGTAGTACTTGTCTGTGTAGTATTAATCATATACACATTCAAAGAGTTAAACAAATTAACAACCATTAGTAAGTCAAAGAAAAACCTAATTACGTATGTAACGATATTTTTTCCTGTTTTAGGGATATTGTGGGTGTTGTATTTGAGAAGTGAAAGGGTGTAAAGGAAGTTCTTACTTGAAAAAAGTGTAAATATCGTATTTAACTAGTTCCCAATGTTTGTTTTTTAAACATATAGGATTGAAATCATTTTCTGCAAAATCGAAATCAATTATTTTTTCTTTTAGTAGTTCTATATTAGCTGTGTATGGATTTCTTTTCTCATAAAATTGAAAAAAATCTTCTTTGGTATAATGTGGCAATAATGCGTGGATATCCCAAAAATCTTTTTTTCTTCCAGATTGAATAATTACATCCATTTTCATTGCAATAATGTCTTCAATAGCAACCATGCGAATGTTGTCTATTTCCAATGATTGAAATTGAAACTTGTCGGTATAATATACATCCAATTTGATTGCATATTCTGGGGTATTACCAATAAAATACGATTTTCCCATTCCAATAACTGGGATATTCAATGAATCAACATAGTTGAAATTCTCTTTTAATGCCTTGTCTAACGTTCCAAAATCAATGCTTCCATAGGCGGAGTCGGTAAATAAATCAATATCAACAGAAAGTCGATGGCCGATTTGTAAACTTAATGCTGTTCCACCAACTAATTTAAAAGGTTGAAAAACACTTAATTTCATCAGCGTAATTAGCGTGCTTTTTAAAAGTTCACTTACAGTCTCGTAATGTATTTTTTTAATCTTCATTATTTAATGAATGGAGGCATAAAATCGATTTATTTCTTCTTTCTCGGTTTGATTTCCGCGTTCTGTTACTCGTTTGATTACGCTTTCTTTTTCTTTGATCCAGTTAATTTCGGAAATATCGGTATCCCAAAATAAGATTTTCCGAATTTTAGTAAGGTTTGGTTTGGAGAACTGATTTAATTCTTTTGCTATTTTTAGTTCGTAAAAAGCTTGTAAAGTCAATAAAAAACCTTCTTCTAATTTTAGAAATTTTTCAGTGTTAAGTGATAAAAGTGGAGTGAATTTTCTTCGCCCTTTTGTGATACTAACAATAGTTTGAAGGTGTTCACCAACATGTTCTGCAAGTGATTTTTTAGAAATTTTTCTTTTTTTTAATTCGTTTTCCAGAAAAAATCCAGGGTGAATCCCTTTGATTAAGTTTAGCGTAGTAAACATGGCTCTTGTTTTATTGTAAAAATAAACAATTTTGTTTATAATTTAAAATGTTATTTTTCTAAGTTTTAAAACGTTTGAGTTGCCCAAATACGAAATTGTGTCGCTTTGGATGTGTTAACACGATAACCCATACTCGGATTTCGTTATTGGGAGTTTGGTAGAAGTTGGTCATTAATCTTGACTAATTCACAAATGTGAGACCAATTTAATTTGTGAGACACTGTCTCACAAATTGGATAACATTTATAAAACAGCCGCATATAGTTAAGGTTGGAACGACTAAAACCTTTACCATGTAATTGTATTAAATCTTTCGATAATTTTTCTAAAAGCGATGTGCCATATTTTGCTTTTTCTTTTCCTTTTTGTTCAAATTCAATTATATATTGGCCTATTTTCCAATAGGTAGTAACCATTACTGAATTTACTGCTTGTGATGCCTTTTGAAAACCGCTGTTGTATGTTTCTGAAATATGAATTACTAATCCATTGTATTCATTTGTAGTAGTGTTGTTGTTTGAAATCATTTAGATTAATTTTTTTGATTATTTATTAATCTAATTTAATGATTAAAATTTAATTGTTTTAAAAATTACTTTAAAAAATGTTGATATACACTTCCTCTATTGAGAAGAGAAAGAATAACTTTCTAATAACAAACGTTATTGCAGTGATGATTGAGGAAGGTGTTAAACGATTAAATATATGATTATTAATAAAGTAACTGAGTCACCTCCCTTTATCCCTCCTCAAGGAGGGAAATTAAACTCCCTCTACAATCTTTAACTCCTCCTCCGTCAACCCATACAACGCATACACCATCTGGTCTATTTCTTTGTCGGTTTTGTCTATTTCGGCTATGAGTGCTAAGGCTTTCTTTTTGTTGTCCTCAAACATCTCCATCCATTCAAATTCATCTTTTTTGGTTAATGATAATTTGATTATGATGAAATTATTAATGAATGACTTTTACGAAAACCCCAACTACTTTTAAATTTATTGTTTCTTCATCTCTTAGTATGATTGGTTCGTAAGGTAAAGTAGATTTTGGATTTAATGTAATTTCTTGGTGTTGCCATCCGTCTTCTGAAATTGTTTTTTTACTTGAATATTCCTTTATTGTATAACTGGAACCAAAATCAATATCTGTATAATCAGTCATTTCAACAAGGGTAATCAAACCATTACGAGAACCACCTGAATATTTTTCAAATAAACAAATTGAATTGTTTGGAATTATTTTATTCATTGATTCTCCTTTGATTCTACAAGCAAAATAATTCTCCTTATTTGAAATTTTGTCTTCTAAAACTATATGTTGTGTATGAGTTGAAGTTTGTAAATCAGAAAAGTTTCCTGCTGCAATTTCTAGATTATAAAAAGGAATAGTAAATTCATTTTCTACATCTAGAAATTTAATGTTAGTACTTAATTTCGTTTGATTTTTTATAGTTATAAATTGTTTAAGGAATTTTCTTAAATTTTCATTGCATGCATAAATATAGGTTCCTTTTATCCCTCTAAGTAAGATGGTTCGATAAATGTTAAGAATAAAGTTTTTTAAAATGGATTCGTCTGTAATGGTGTTTTTTCCTGCTTTATCTTTATATCGATCTTTATAGATGATTAATTTCTGGTTATCAAAATCATAATCAATTTCAGGACCTATAATAACGCCTGTGTAGTTTAAATCATACCCTTGGGTTGTGTGTATACATCCAACTTCGTTAATTGAGTTTTTAGAATTGACCCAATCAACAGCTATACTATTCCATCTTAGTTTTGTAGACTCTATTTCGATATCAAATGCATCTTTGTTTTTGTTTGATTTCCATTCCCATGCATAACCAGCAACAATTCTTGATAATCCATGAATTGATTCTTTTTTATGTATTTCATCAACCATATCTTGAATATTTTCAAATAGAAAACATTCGTAATCAATTGATTCAAATTTTTGTGATTTTTTGTTGTTATCTGAGAATATGTTATGAATAAATTGAACGTATTCATTACCTCCTTTGCATCTAAATTGAGTTTTCAAGTTTTCAATCCTTGTAAATGATTGATTTTCTAGTTTAATAAAATTTTCTCTTAGTGTATCTGAAGGTTTAATTGATTGAAATTGATCGTAAAAAATCAATGATTTTTTTGATTGAATCAATAACCAATCTAGTTCCGAAGCTTTTGTCTTATCAAGTCCTAATAAATTACAAGTATCATCAAACGGTTTGAAATAGGGACCTAAGTTTACTCTTCTTCGTAATCGATGACCTTCATCGACGATAATTAGATCGTATTTTTTTTTTGATAAGTCAGAAGGTCCAATAACCATATTAGAAGATAGTCCTTGAATGTTTTTAAAAACTTTAGAAATTGTTTTTCTAAAAGAACTCATCGGAATAACCAAAGCCATTTCTAAATCTCCATATTTGGTTTTAACTTGCTTTAATAAATTAAATAATTCATCATCTTCAGTGTCAAAATCTGAATAATTGAAGTTTTCTAAATCAGTTTTTAATAATTTAAAGAGAAAAATTGCCAAAATTGATTTTCCAGTTCCTGCTCCACCTTGGATTAAACTAACTTTAGCTGCTTCATCTAATAAACAATTTAAAATAAGTTTAAGGCTATTAATTTGTTCTTTAGACAATGACTTGTAGGGTGAATATTTAAATAAGTCGGAGTTGTTTATGTGGTCAAGAGAATGTCTTGCAATTCCCATCGCTCTTAATTCATCCCAAATGTCACTAAATAATCCCCAGTAAACTTCTTTTTGTTGATAATATTGATGGTTTGCAATTCCAAGATTTCCATTTTGCAATGTAAATTGACCATCTGCTGAAATGTATCTAATCAAATTTGCTTCTAAGTCTAAAGTAGCAGATTTATTGAAGTAATCACTCAAAATAAGATTTACAGCTGAAAGCGATTTTTTCTTTTCAGTTTTTGAATGGGTTTTCATTCTGTTTAACACATCTGTTGTTTCACCAACATATGCATTTTTTGAAGTTTCATCCTTCAGGAAATAGACTAAAGGCCAAGATAAATAATCACGATGATTATTGATGATTTTTTTTTCTAATTCATTGTCAAATTTATAATGAGTTATCGTGAAATTTTTCATCTATAATTGGTCGTATTTATCTGATTTACCTTTAGATTTTTCAACCGGGTATTTTTCTGCGTTTTTTTTGATTTTTTCAAGTACAATTTCTTCCACATTGAAATTGTATTTTTCTGCAATTAAAAATGCATAAGCAAAAACGTCAGCTAATTCTTCTTTTATTTTGTCAATATTTGCATCTTCATGCTTTTTCCAAAGAAACAATTCTAATAACTCATTGGTTTCAATACTAAGAGCGATAGACAAATCCTTCGGGTTGTGAAATTGTTCCCATTCTCTTTCGTTTCTGAATTTCAATAATGCGTTTGTAATATTTTGAATTTCACTCATAATATTGTGTAATTATTTTATTTAAAATTAACTAAAATAATTAAAAAGCGATGATTTACTTGGAGTTGTGTATACTACTTTTAAACAAATTTTCCGAGTATTCCATTCGTAATCCCCATCTCAATCGCTTCCAGCATCTCCATCAATTCTTCATACACCTCTGGAAATTCATTAGAGCCATAAGAGTTTTTCTTCTTTTTTTGAAAGAGTCGTGTTAGTTCCCATTGCGTTCCATCCATTACGCCAAGGTCTACGTAATTTCGTTTCCATTTGGAAGAGATAAGGAAGGTGTTGAGTATCTTTTTCCATACTGGTGATAGGATAAAAACATTGGTTGGTAGTTCCGGTCGCTTGTGTCCGTAATATGCATCCTGAGATTCGTAATGATTCCAAACCAAAATCCCATCCAAGTAAAGTATATCATCCACGCTGGATGAATATCCACCCTTATTAAAATGAAAGCCAACACTACGAATAGTTTTAAGTTTCTCTAAAAAATCCTCCTTCAGGATTGTTTGTATTTTGTCAGGAAGTTGATAAGGAAGTAGTTCGAATTTTTCGTTTGTATCGCTGGAATAGGTCGGGGAATTGTACGCGCGATTTTCGATGAATTCTTTGTCTACGTAACCAACACCATCGTATCGGTAACTAATGCAACAATGTAAACAGGTCCATATTGGATCGTTGTCGGAAATAATACAACCACCAATTAGGATGGTGTTATTTTCTAAACCTTCTTTTACGCTTTCGTAATCAGGCATACCGAAAATCCAACGGGCCATTGGTTCCTTGCAGACCAAGCATTTTTTGCGATTGTTTCTCATACTTCTGTTTAAAGACACAAAGGTAGGAGGGTAGAACGTAAAAATTTTACGTTGTGTTATTTCGTGTTGAAGGAATCGAGGTGGAAGGATATTGTTTTCTTACTTCTTTTTATCCTTCACCAAGATCAAATTCAAATTTTCATGCTTTTTTTCATCTGCGCTAACCCATTCTCCGATGCATCTATCTTCCCCAATGTTGTGGAATAAGAATTTGCCTAGAACAATCTCTCCATTCATTTCATCCATTAATATTGGAGCATCTGGATCGGCATGTTTATCGCATGAGTTGAATTTGCCAGTGAAAGTGATGTCTTTTTTAAGTCTTTTGCTGTAATAGAAGCCGTCAAATGTTAGTAGACATCCTTTTTCCGTAATGGTAATCACAAATTTTATGAGAATTGGCACTCCATTATGGGTGACTTTGTATTTTAGAGTGTCTGCTTGAGAAAATGCTTGTAAACTCAAGAATAAAAATGCAGTTAATAGTAATTTTTTCATACTTATAATTTATTGATTTTTTCAATTAATGCCTCTGTATCGGCAATGTCTTGGTTGCTTTCTTTTCCTCTTTTTAATGCTTCGTTTGCTGCTGCAAGCGCTTCGTTTTTCAATTTTAGTTTGTAAAGTACAGAAGCATAGGTGTCGTATTCAGCGTACAAGGAAGACTTCGTATTGTTTTGATTGTCATCAATGTGTTTTTTCATCCATTGACTTGCTTTTTCAAGCACTTTAGGATTGTCTACATTCTCATAAATTTTCCAAGCGATACCGTTGTACTCTTTTGGAGAAAGGTATAAATCGCCTTTGGTTAAAAGAAGATTACCATAGGTTGTCCAATCTTTTTTGAATCCAGCTTTATCAATATCTAAACGAAAAATTACATTGTTTGTTATGTTTTCAGGGAATTTAGCGATGTCCAATTTGAACGCACTGTAAGACGAATCTGCATTTCGCTTGTCGAATACTGCTTTTTGTCCGCTTTTACACAAAACATCTTTTAATTTAAGGTCTACCGAGTCTTTCGTATAAAGCTTATAAAACGTTTCGATGTTGTTGCCTACATAGATAAAAGCTTTGCTATTATAAGATTTCACGTAGTTGTAAAACATGTTCCAATTTGCTCTCGTGCTTAATTGATCAACGGATTGTGTTTCGAAATAACTAGCAACAATATCGTCGTAAGGCATACAAGTTTTGCTTAAATAAGCGAGGTAACTTGTTAAAAATTGAGCATCTGATTTTTTAGTTTCATATTCTTTTGCATATGCTTGGTATGTGTTGGTCGTTCCTTGTGCTTCTTTTGCAAAAGCTATGAAATTTGCAGGAGGCATTCCACCACCGCGTCTGTGAATTACTTCTCCATCACCATTGATAAACAGTAGATTTGGAAAACAGAATACTTGGTATTTTTTACGAAATTCAATACCTTCTCCTTTTTCCATGTCAATTTTGGTAGCGATGAAATTGGAGTTGAAATAATCAGCAACGGTATCGTTTGTAAAAACACTCTTAGCCATCCATTTACAAGGTCCACACCAAGTAGTGTATGCGTCCACAAAGATTAATTTATTCTCTTTTTTTGCTTTTGCTTTCACATCTTCAAAGGAAGATGTTTCAAATTTTATTTCTCTGTTTTGTGCAAGAAAAGCGCTTGTGAATGTTAGTAAACATGCAAGTAAAAGTATGTTTTTCATGGTGTTGAAATTTGATTTGTAAAGGTAAAAATACCATTTTTTATCAAATGAAATAAATGGACACGTTTAAGAGCGAATTTTTGCTTTTTAATTTTGTATTTTTGTTACTCAAATTTTAATACTGAATTCTATGAATACTTGGTTTACCGTAAAAGTAAAATATACAAAACAATTAGACGATGGAACTTTCAAACGTGTTTCAGAGCCTTATTTATTAGCTGCAATGACTTTTACAGATGCTGAGGCACGTATTTACGAAGAATTAGGTTCGATAATTCGTGGTGAATTCACAGTTACCAATATTGCACGTACCGAGTACCACGATATTTTTTATTACGAAGATGCGGATTTATGGTATAAATGTAAAATTACGTACCAAAGTGAAGGAGATGGATTGGATGTTGAGTCTGATTTGAATCCTAAGAAAGTGAAAAAGGTTTCTCAAAACTTCTTGGTAACAGCAACTTCCGTAAAAGAAGCATTCGA
>CANGOA010000120.1 GCA_947455255.1 Flavobacteriia bacterium
ATGCGTTCTTTTTTACTTTTAGCCATGGGAAAATAATTTAAAGAATAAAGATATTACATCTTCGGACACTTCTTGCAATGAATGCCCTTTTTCTTATACTTTTTACAACAATCTTTCTTACTCGCACAAGAACAATTTGTACAATTCTGAATCGGTAAAACTACCTGCTGTAAATGATTTTCTTTTGACTGCATCCTTATTTAGAATAATTCTAAACAAAGATAAAGAAAGATTTTAAATGAACAAATGATTTTAGTCATATTCCGAAAAAATTGAAATTTATTGATCCATCCTGTTCAAACATGACTAAAAATGCGATTGGATGACATGACTTTGTTTTGTGATGTACTTTTTTTTAGCGCAGAACTCTTTTGAGATTTTTAACACTCTTTCATTTTGAGGTCGCAGAGTGTTTTGACGTTATCAAAAAAACAACACCAAAACCCTACCCAACTCGTCTAATCAAGCGGTTGAACTACCCTCCAAACATATTTCAGCGGACCGAAATTCGTCGCGTGGAAAAAGTAAAGCGTGCTTTTATCGGAAAAGTAAGCGTAACAAAAACAACTGTTTGAGGAGGTACGACGAGTTTTGTTTTTGTAGCGAACGTTCCGAAATAAAAGCCGATGCTTTTTCAGCGACAAGGCCTTTTTGCTTACTTTAGTCACACCGAGCCTGTCGAAGTGTGGCCGGAAAAAAGTAAGAGAAATCAATCTTCAGTAACCTCAAACACCAACTCTGAAACCTTCCTCTCATCAAAATACTCTGCTGCAATCTCTCTCAACTCTTTCACCGTCAATTTATCAATCGCGCTATAAATCTCTTGAATCGAATCTATCTGATTAAAAAGTAACAAACTCTTACCCAACCCCAACATTATCCCAGAATTACTATCCAACGACAGTGCCAAATGACCTTTTAATTGTTCTTTCGCTTTCTTCAATTGAATTTCAGACAAAGCCTCTTCACGCATCAACTTGATTTCCTTATAAACCAATTTACGTGTTTTCTCTAAATATTTTTGATCCGTTCCAAAGTAGATAGTCCAATAACCAATGTCCGCATACGGAGAATAACTCGCTTCGATGTTGTAGGTATACCCATATTTCTCACGGATGGTTAGTATCAAACGAGAATTTAACGCTGGACCACCCAAAACATTCGTTAACAAGGTCATCCCGCGACGTTGCTCGTTATTATACCCTGGTGCAATTCCACCAATAACAGCATGGGCTTGGAAATTCCCTTCTTGAGAACGTACTTGAAAAGGTTTGTAATCCGAAAATGGTAATGGAGTAACTTGTAAAGCACTTCGTTTTAAGGTAGAAAAATCCTTCTCTAGGGTCTGTACCAATTTTGTCAATGGCACATCTCCAACAAAGGATATCACAATATTCTCCGCAAAAAAGAAACGATCGATGTAATCCATCAATTCTTTGCGCGTAAATCCTGAAACGGACTCGCGTGTACCTAATATATTGGTTCCTAAGGGATGATTCTTAAATAATAATTCTTCAAAATCGTCAAATATCTTGTCGCTTGGTGAATCTAAATAAGAATTTATTTCATCCAAAACGATTTCTTTCTCTTTCTGAATCTCTTTCTCTGGGAAATTAGAATTTAGCACGATATCGGCTAATAATTCTGAACTTCGTTTAAAATACTCCTTCGTAAAGGAAGCATACACACAAATCTCTTCTTTGGTAGTATAAGCGTTCAACTCACCTCCTACCGAATCCAATCGTGAAAGGATGTGTAACGAACGACGTTTGGTTGTCCCTTTAAATATACAGTGTTCTAAAAAATGGGCTAAACCAGATTCATGCGACTTCTCGTATCGCGAACCCGCCAATACCGTCACTCCCATGTGTGCTACAGGAGAAGTCGTATGCATATAAACTAAACGAATTCCATTACTTAATGGAACTATTATTGGTTCTATTTCTATCATCAAGGATTTATTCGGAATAAATTCCAGGTGTTTTCATTCAATTCATAAACAATACGATCATGCAAACGTGAAGGTCGACCTTGCCAAAACTCCACTTTCACTGGTCGAACCAGGTAACCTCCCCAATGTGCTGGTCTTGGAACATCCGTTGGAAATTTATTACTAAACTCTACTACTCTTTGTTCCAAAACTTGTCGCGACTCTATTTTTTCACTTTGATCCGAAGCCCAGGCGCCAATTTTACTGCCATAGGGTCTAGATTGAAAATAAGCATCACTCATTTCTTCTGGAACTTTTTCTATTAATCCAGAAACACGAATTTGACGTTCTAATTCTGGCCAAAAAATTAAGACATGCACTTTATTATTTTGCGCTATTGCTTTCCCTTTCTGACTATTATAGTTCGTATAAAAAACAATCCCCTCTTCCAACAACTCTTTGATATACACAACACGTGTTTCAGGAAAACCATCCAAACCGTTTGTAGAAACAGTAATCGCATTCGGCTCATGAACATTACGTTCAAGTGCCTCCCGTAACCAAGTTGAAATTAACCCAAATGGATTATCTTCATAATGATCTTCTAGTTTCCCTTGATCAAATTGTCGATGGTCATTCCTGATTAAATCTAAAAAGTCGTCCATACACTTGAAAATATTAAACTTAATTAGTCAATAATTTTAATAAATTAGATTTTTCGAGGCAAACAAAAAAATTAGAAAGGAGTTTACTTTGGTAAATGACTTGTTAATTTTTGCAGTTGAACGAAGAAAAAGCAATTTATTTAAAATTATTCTTCTTCGCCTGAAAAATCATCTTGTAATGTACTCTCAAACTCCTCCTCCTCTTCATCATCAAAATCGGATCCCGACGCTGAAAACACAACCCCTTTACCTGGAGTTTCAATAACTTCTTCTTCACTCGTCACTTCCGTCACTCGTTTCTCCTTTGCTGGTTTACGTTCTAACTCAACATCTAACTCTTCGTTAAAAGGGAAAATATCTACAATAGGTGTCAAGATAATAGATGGAATCTGATAATCTACCATTAACGTCGATAAACTCTCTTGAATACGCTCAAACGCCTCTTTCACAGAAGTTGCAGTTACCAAGAAATTTTGAGAAACTTTTTTCACTTTCTTAGGATTCAAATCAGATTCTACATCTAATCCGTCTCCTTCACTTTGGTAAGTAATTTTACATTTATACCATAAATCAGCATCCTCGTAATAAAAAATATCATGATACTCTGTACGAGCAATATTGGTCACTGTAAATTCTCCACGAATAATAGAACCTAACTCTTCATAAATACGAGCTTCAGCATCCGTAAAGGTCATCGCTGCTAATAAATAAGGTTCAGAAACTCGTTTAAAAGTTCCGTCGTCTAATTGTTTTGTATATTTTACTTTTACGGTAAACCAAGTATTCATAGGAATAGTATTTAAAATTGAATAACAAAAATACAAAAAACCAAGCAAAAATGGTATTTTTACCTTGTAAAACAAATTCAAAACTTATGAAAAACATCTTTTTAATCGCTAGTTTTTTACTTACTACCATCAACATAGTAGCACAAAATCGCGAAATAAAATTTGAAACATCTTCTTTTGAAGAAGTTAAAGCAAAAGCTAAAAAAGAAAATAAATTGATATTCGTAGATGCCTACACTACTTGGTGTGGACCTTGTAAATCGATGGCTAAAAACGTTTTTACTAACGACACTGTGGCAGATTATTTCAATGCCAATTTCATCGCAACCAAAATTGACATGGAAAAAGGAGAAGGAATTGAATTTCGAAAAAATTACCAAGTATTTTGTTTCCCAAACTTACTATTTATTAATGGTGATGGCGAAGTAATCCACAGACGTGGTGGCGGTATGCCTCCTGCAAATTTCATCGCTTTTGCGAAAGAAGCACAAGGAACAACCAACACCTACCTAGCGTACGCTAAAGAATTGGAAACTAAAAAAACAGACGCGCAATTCTTAACGAACTATTTAGCGTATTTAAGCAAAACGTGCATGCCTTACGACGATATTGTTGCTAGTTATTTCGAAACGCAATCCGTTGATCAATTAAGCACGAGAGCAAATTGGAACATGTTTTACAACTACGTAAAATCCTATAATAGCAAAGCATTTATCTATGTAGGTAACAACATCGAAACGTTTTATAAGCTTTATACGAAAGACTCGGTAGACCTTAAATTAAAAGATGTTTTGTATAAAAGCGGACAAAAAGCTGTATTCGACAAGCGAAATGCAGATTCGTCTTACAATGCGTTCAAATTGGACATCGCTAAATTCCCTGTAAACATTACAAACAATGTGATTTTCCATTTGGATTTGGATAAAGCTGGAATTAAAAAAGATTGGACAACCTATGGTGATCTTCTTTTATCCAAAGGTGATTTATACCTTTCTCCAAAAGAGTACAACGGTATCGCTTGGAAAATTTATGAGAATGTAGACAATCCTAAAGTGCTTGAAAAAGCAAGTCAATGGATGAAAAAATACATAGATGACAATCAAAACAATACGAAGTCTTCCTTGTACGCAGAATACGATACATACGCTTCTGTACTTTACAAACTAAAATTGAAAAACGAAGCGCTTGCTGCAGCAAACGAAGCTGTAAAAAGAGGAAAAGTAAGCAAGCAAGATATTGCTGACACTGAAAAATTAATCGAAAACATTAAAAAATTATAATCATGAAAAAATTAGTACTTTTCGCTTTACTATTTATTAGTTATCAAGCATTTTCACAAGGTGACACACTAAAATACAAAGGAACATTTAATGGTATTCCTACTGTATTCAAATTCGTAATCACTGTTACTAATAAAGGTTGCTTACTAACATTTGATGGAACTTATTTCAGTAAAAAACTAAAAAAAGACATCACTTTTAATGGGAAATTTGACTCTTGTGCAAAACATGCTGATCCTGACGCTCCAATATTAATGGACGAAATGAATAGCGATGTATTGATTGGGAAATTCTTATTCTACAATATCGGTGCAGAAAAATGCCTAGGAGAATGGGTGAGCGCAGATGAAAAAAAACACTCAAACTTGAATTTGATACTCCTCAAAGACAAAAAAAAGTAGAGGCACAATGCTTTGCGTCCCCCTTAAAGACGTAATACTTTGCTTATCTTGATAAAAAAAACGATTTCTAAAATGACTAAAAACGTAGATAATACATTTAAATTATTATTACCTTTTCACATCATCATAAATGAAGATTGCAAAATCGAATCATTTGGTATAAGTATTGAAAACCTATTTCCATCTCTTAAACTTGGAGATGATTTTTGTTCAAATTTCAATATTGATGGGATTGGCCAAACAGAAGATGTAATTAATTTAAAATCTCTAATTAACAAACCTGTAATTTTATCTTTCAATGATTATGACCATATACATTTTGCAGGTTTAATTGAGTTTCTTCAACAAGAAAACAAATTCATATTTATTGGAAATCCACATTTAAATGCGCGTGATATTATTATTGAAAAAACAATAAAAGAAATCGATTTTAATAAACTAACTTCAATTAAAGGTTTACTTGAAGTTTTCAAAAATAAACAAATCACAAATCTTGAATTTAAAGAACTCCTAGTAAAGGTTAGTCAACATAAAAAATTAAATAAAGAATTAGAAAAGGCACTTAAAGAAACTCAGCGTGCTTCTGATTCTAAAGAAGCATTCCTTGCAAATATGAGTCATGAGATTCGTACTCCATTAAATGGAATAATTGGAATGATACGAAAATTAAGGAAAGAAAATCCTACTATTACGCAGCAAAACTATATTGATAATGCATTAAGAGCATGTAAACATTTACTTTCATTAATAAATAATATTCTCGATTTTTCAAAAATTAAGGCAGGTGAACTTAACCTTGAAAAAATTGACTTTAACCTTGAAGATGAAATTGACGACGTTAAAAAAATCTTAATAAGTCAAGCATCTGATAAAGAATTAATTTTTGAAATCGAAATAGATCCAAAAGTTGAAAATGCGCTAGTAGGTGATCCATCTCGAATTCGTCAAATATTAATTAATATCACCGGAAACGCTATCAAATTTACCGAAAAAGGATATATAAAAATAACTTGTAAACCTATCGAAACTTCTACTCAATTTCAAACTGTAGAAATAAAAATTAAAGATACTGGTATAGGGATGAGTGAGAAATACTTGGCACGTATATTTAATAAATTCCAACAAGAAGACGATACTAGTTCACGTAGACATCAAGGCACTGGTCTTGGTATGACCATCACCAAAGAATTAATTGATTTGATGAATGGAACCATTTCAATTACAAGTGAAAAAGGTACTGGAACGGAAGTAACTGTAACTATTTCTTTCCCAATTGGAAATCCTGACAATATTGAAATTTTAGATACTAACATAAACACTTCTATCCTGGAAGGAAAATCAATATTAATTGTTGAAGATAACGAAATGAATCGTTACGTTGCAATTAATACACTTGAGCCATACAACGTTAATATTACAGAAGCACAAAACGGAGAAAGAGCAGTTGAAATATTAAAAAATCAAACGTTCGATATTATTTTAATGGACTTACAAATGCCCATCATGGGAGGAGAAAGAGCTACAGAAATAATTCGTAACGAACTAAAAATTGAAACTCCAATTATTGCGCTAACAGCAAATGCGTTCATCAAAGAATTAGAAAAATGTATCGCTGTTGGCATGAATAATTACATCATTAAACCTTTTGAAGAAATTCACTTTCTCAAAATTATTATCAAAGAATTAACAAAACTTACTCCTCAAGATTCAATCATACAACTTTACGACTTGAATCGATTAAATCAAATGGCGAATGGAAATGTAAACTTTGTTCCTGACATGCTCAAATTGTTTTTAAATCTAGTACCAAAATCAATTGAAATAATTAATGTATCCTCCAAAAACAACGACTTAGAAACGATACGTAAAACAGCACATAAAATAAAACCTTCTATCAATAATTTAGGAATTGTAAGTTTAAAAGATGATATATTACTACTTGAAAAATGGGATGAACAAAACCATTCAATGGAAGAACTTGAAAACGCGCTTAAAAAAGTAAATGCAGTGATACATCAAGTAGTAGATGCTATTTCTATGAAAGAAAAAATATCTCAGTAATTTTTTCTAAATTTGTTCTCATTTTAGGTACGAATATTCTCGTATTAACAACTGAATAAAGAAAACAAAATGAATGATTTAAAAATATTTTTAGTTGATGACGATGCTTTTTATTTAAACATCTTAAAACAACATTTACATAATATTGGCTGTGAAAAAGTGTCTATTTTTGAAAATGGAACGGATTGTTTAAATCAATTACAAGACAAACCAGATGTAGTTTTTCTAGATTATTCAATGGACACTTTATCTGGTGTTGAAGTACTTAACAAAATAAAACGTAACGACCCAAACATTTTTGTAGTAATGATTTCTGCACAAGGGGATATTCAACCTGCTGTAAATTCATTAAAACAAGGTGCATTCGATTATATTGAAAAAGGAGATGAAGATCAATCAAAAATAAAAGAAGTACTTCAAAAAATTATAGATGTACGAGATTTATTAGACAGTTCAAAACCAAGTATTTTCAAGCGTTTATTTAAATAATGTTTCGTAATCTGATCTTTTCTATATTATTGATTTCACTTCTTGCATCTTGTAGGACAGCAAATATTCTTATGGATTCAAGAAAAGATAAAGAAATTGCTGCATCTACTCCACTTGATACGCTTTTTACATTTAAAAAAAATTACGAATACAAAATTCGTAAAAACGATAAAATCAGTATTAGTGTTTGGGGACAAGACGAATTAAGTGTCGGATCGATTTATGGAGTATACAATTCCAATGAAATCTATGGTAAATGGCTAATGGTTGATGCAAATGGAATGATTGAAATTCCTAAAATTGGAAGTTTTAACGTTGTCAACTATACTGTAACACAATTCAAAGATACACTCCAGAAACATATCGGAGAATGGATCAAAAATCCAATTGTAGATGTAAAAATTCTCAACAAAGAAATAACTTTATTAGGTGAATTAAGAGCCCCTCAAGTTCATATTGTTGACAAAGATAGAAACACCTTACTCGAACTAGTTACAAAAAGTGGAGGTTTTGATTTTTATGCAGATTTAAAACATATCAAAGTGATTCGTCCATCCGGTGATACTGTTGTAAATGCTATTCTAAATATAACACGATCAGGAGATTATTCTAATAAAAATATCCAACTTTATCCCGGTGACATTGTAATTGTTCCGTCAAAACGTAATAAAGAATTTGATAAACGAATCGCAACAATCGTTCCTTTTACAGCCTCTGTTTCAGCTTTTGTTTTAGTATATAAATTATTCACAACGACTTCTAAATAAATCGAATGAAAGAAAATTTTCGTATGCTAAAACCATATTTGAGAGGACTTCCCTTAATCATTCTTGCAATGATAGTTGGAGTGTTTTTAGCAAAAACCTATCTGAACTATACAGTTCCTATGTACGAAAGTACTGCTAAACTTAAACTGGCAGAATTAGATGAAGGTGTTCCAGCAAACAATCTTTTTAAGGAATTTGAAGTTTTTAGTAGCGCTAATAAAATCGCTGCTGAAATAGAAGTAATAAAATCTCAATTACTAATAAATAAAGTAGTAGAAAATTTAGATTTTAACATTGAAATTTATAGAGTAGGAAAAATAAAAACGGTCGAATTGTATGAAAATTCACCAATCATCGTAAAATGTTTCAACATCTCCGAAAAATCATTTGATCAACTTATTGATATTCAAGTAATAAATAAAGAAAACTACGAATTAACATTACCCAAAACAAAACGTAAAATTAAAGGTACCCTCGGAGATATTATCAATACAGATATGGGAACTTTCTTTATCTCCTTGAATGAAAACCTTCTTGCTGAAAACCCCAATTTACATGTTGTTGACCATTACAAATTCGAAATATTTAGTCCTGAAAAACTATATCGAAATATCTCCAAAAATCTAAATATCACTTCTGTTGATAAAGACGTTCCAATCCTTAGAATTACTTATAAAAATGCAAATCCTAAGAAAGCTTCGTTATTTGTCAATGAATTAGCAAAAGTTTATATCTCTGATTACATAGAAACTAAATACAGAGCAGCACATTTAACGGTTGAATTCTTAGATGGTCAAATCAATAACACCATCAAAAAAATTACTGGTTCCGAAAATAAAAT
>CANGOA010000121.1 GCA_947455255.1 Flavobacteriia bacterium
AAAAAAGAATGAGGCAAGATCTTAATGACAATATACTTTGAAAGCTATTTCGGAATTAATCAGCTCTCATTCTTTTTCACTTTTTATTACTAAATTTATTCATTTTGTTATTGAAAACAAACATAGGAGAAATTAAGAAATTTAGTTGGAGGAAGTGAGTAGATTGGATTAAGATGCATTAAGTTTTACGCAATATCTTAATTCTCTCAATCACGGCAAAGCGGACTATCTCTCAAACCTTATCTTTTTAATTTCTTAATGGTGAAAAAAAAATATTATAAACATGAATTACAACAAAATTACATCAGAAGATATCGCATTTTTCACTTCCATCGTAGGAGAAAGATGTACAACAAAAGCGGAGTTGTTAGCCGAATATGGACACGATCAGACCGAAGATTTGGTGTTTTTTCCAGAGGTGTTGGTACGACCTGAAACAACGGAAGAAGTAGCGAAAATAGTTGCATATTGCCATGAACATACAATTCCTGTAACACCATCTGGTGCGCGGACAGGCTTGAGTGGTGGCGCCTTGCCTATAAAAGGGGGGGTAGCGCTATCCATGGAACGTTTCAATAAAATCATTGAAATCGACGAAAAAAATCATCAAGTAACGGTTGAGCCAGGAGTAATTACACAAGTCTTACAAGACGCAGTTCGTGAGGTTGGTTTGTTTTACCCTCCAGATCCTGCGAGTAAAGGAAGTTGCTTTATTGGTGGGAATGTATCCGAAAATTCAGGTGGACCCAAAGCGGTGAAATACGGAGTAACCAAAGATTACGTATTGAATTTAGAAGTGGTTCTTCCGACTGGAGATGTCATTTGGACGGGCGCGAATGTCTTGAAAAATGCAACGGGGTATAACCTAACGCAGTTGTTGGTTGGTAGCGAAGGTACGTTAGGTGTTATTACGAAAATTGTGTTGCGTTTGATTCCACATCCAACGGAAGATTTGTTGATGTTGGTACCATTTTACGATGCAGAAAAAGCGTGTGAAGCAGTCGCAGCAATTTTTAGAGCGGGAATCACGCCGAGTGGCTTGGAATTCATGGAACGTGATGCACTCTTATGGACGATGCAATACGAAACGGAGTCGGTAGTGGAAGTGAAAGACAATCACGCAGCACATTTATTGATAGAGGTTGATGGGTTCGATTTAGATGCTTTGATGGTGTCTTGTGAGGAGATTACAAAGGTGTTGGAGAACTTCGAAACGGATGAAATACTATTCGCGGAGAGTCAAGCGCAAAAAGACCAGTTGTGGAAATTACGCAGAAAAGTAGGGGAGGCAGTGAAGTCACACTCTATCTACAAAGAAGAAGATACGGTTGTTCCGCGTTATGAATTACCGAAATTATTATCGGCGGTAAAACGTATCGGAAATCACTATGGATTCAAGTCGGTATGTTATGGTCACGCGGGTGATGGTAATTTGCATGTGAACATTATCAAAGGCGATTTATCCGATGATTTCTGGGATAATGAACTTTCCAAAGCAATTTCCGAGTTATTCATCGAAGTCCTTGCCTTGGGAGGAACCATATCTGGAGAACACGGAATTGGCTTTGTTCAAAAACAATACATGCCTTTAGCGTTTTCAGAGGTACAGTTGAATTTAATGCGTTCGATCAAAACTGTATTTGATCCGAAAGGGATTTTGAATCCTGGGAAGATTTTTTAATTTGAAGATTTGAAAATTTGTTGATTTGAAGATGGTCGAATGTGTAAATTTTTCAATGTGAAAATGTATTAATGATTTTAAAATGAATAGTTCCCCATTAATAGAAGTTACTGAATTACTTAAGATTAGAAATAATTCGGATGTAGTTATTGTTGATGCGAGTAATGGGGTTGATGCTAGAAGTAATTACGATAAACTTCATTTGGAAAATGCATTGTTTGTTGATTTGAATTCACAATTAGCAGAAGTTCAAGAGGATTTATCAAAAGGTGGGAGACATCCATTACCTTCTTTTTATTTGTTCAAGGATACACTTTCTTCGTTAGGGATTTCAGAGAAAAGTCATGTTGTAATTTACGATCAAACCAATTCATCGAATGCTGCAGCAAGATTTTGGTGGATGTTAACAGCTATTGGTCATCCAAAAGTTCAAGTATTAAATGGTGGATTTAATAATGCTTTAAAACAAAATTATCCATCTAATAACAGCTTAAATATTGTAAAAAGGGTAGGTGTTTATAAAATTGACAAGTGGCTATTACCAATCTCTAATTTACTTGAAGTCAAACAATATTCGATGGATAAATCGTTTGCAATAATTGATGTTCGAGAATCTGGGCGTTATTTAGGAGAATTTGAAAATTTAGATTTAGTCGCTGGGCATATTCCGAATGCGATTAATATTCCATTCACGGGTAATCTAGATGAACATGGATTCTTTTTAACTAGAGAACAATTAAGGAAAAAGTATGAAACAATCTTTGATGCATATGCACAAAATAAAGTGATTGTACATTGTGGTTCTGGTGTTACAGCATGTCATTCCTTATTAGCCATGACTTATGCTGGATATACAACACCTAGTTTATATGTTGGCTCATGGAGTGAATGGTCGCGAAGTGGTGAAGAAATAGTGAATGAATTTGAACGTAATAGGATTAAATGAAAATAGTTGTAGTTTTTATTTCTTTACTTATCTCCCTCACCTTCTTCTCCCAAGAAGACCTAAGCCCTTACAACGAAGATTTTGAGTTTGAGGTGATGGAAGAAGATGAGGTCATTCCTAGAAATGATTCCTTACACGCTTTGATTATAGATGTGGGAAATTCGGTAAAAAACATTGAAACTTCTTTGAAGAATAATCCACAATTACGCGAGGTTAAACTGATGGCTTCCTCACAAGAAATACTAGATGTATTTGGACATGTGAAGTTTGATTCCTTATTTTTTTTAGTGATAGAAAATTATACTGGAACAACATTGAATTTACCAGTGTTCAAAAGCGTTGAATTTTTACAAATACATGCTACGGAATTAAAATTGTTCGATATCACTAAATCGCAACTTTTGCGTTTGGAAATTTTAGCAATGGATGCTCCTCATTTAGTAAGTTGGAAATCGGAAACGACTTATCCTGCATTAAGTTTGATAGATTTGGATGCCCCACTATTGCCTGTATTTCCAATTTTAAACATGCCTAAAATTAACGAGTTTAGTTACAGTTGTTCCTTCAAAGAATTACCCAAGAACTTGTGTACATACAAAGAATTAGAAATGATTTCTTTCGAGAATTATTGTCCTGTGAAAGTCGATAAATGCTTTATTTCAATGATTGAAAAAGGTGTGTATTCAAACTTGACGGTGTATGACAAGCCAGATGGTAAAATTTTGATGGATATTAATTCAATGGATAAGTGAAATCTAACTTCGTCTCTCTTCTCTTCCATCTGCATGTAGCGCAAACCTTCCTTTCTCTCTATCGTGTACCTGATCCAAACGTTTCCATGGCCACCCTCCAAATTGTGTTTCGTGGTAATCATTGAACGCTTGCTGGATTTCTTCCTTGGTGTTCATTACAAATGGTCCGTATTGAATAACTGGTTCGTTGATTGGTCGACCTTGCAATACCAGAATACTTGCTTCGAGGTTTCCTGCTAGTAAAGTGAGTTCGACAGTTGCGTCTACTTCAATTGCATTATAACGATTCACGAGCGTTCCTGCTACGGTTAGTGTATCTCCTTCATAAAAATAAAGTGTACGATTGATTCCTTCAGATGCTTTTGGAAGGGTCCATGAACCGCCTGCTTCGATTTTAATATTCCATACAGCTACCTCGTTCGCTGGATCTGCTGCCCAAGAATTTGGTGGTGGAGTAGATGCTTTCGTAGCACCAATCGAACCAGCTATGATTTCGACCAAGGTAGTTTTAGCGTTATTGTCCGTATGATTTAGGGTAGGAATCGTGTCGCTCCATAACATTTTGAAATGTGGTTCCACCATTTTATTCTTTTTTGGTAAGTTCAACCAAATTTGAAACAATTCCATCGGATTTTCTTTGTCTTTGTGTAGTAAGGGGAACATTTCTGAATGTTGTACGCCTTTACCAGCAGTCATCCATTGTACATCGCCATCACCATAGCGACCAGCTGCACCCATCGAATCAGCATGATCTACCAAGCCTTTACGAACAACTGTAATCGTTTCAAATCCGCGGTGTGGGTGACCCGGAAATCCAGGGACAGTCTGACCGTGGTACATACGGAATCCATCTTTGATGATAAAATCGCTTCCCATGTGTCTACCTTCCATGGTAGTAGTTGGTCCCATTTGGTCGTTACCCTTCGGAAAGAAATCCTCGTGGTGTACACAAAATAAAAATGGATCAGCAGTTTCCCATTGGAAACCTAGGGCTTTAATAGATTTTATTGGATTCATGGATGGAATAGTTTCAGTTTGTTTATGTTGACTAAATGAAATGGATGGGAGTCCTAATGCGGCAAACCCTAATCCAAGACGAGAAAGAAAATTACGTCGCAACATGTTTGAAATTATGAATTATGGGTTATGGATTATGATTGGTTGAAGTTAATGAATTATTGAAAACTTGCAGTGAAAATAATTTATTTACACCGCTTATTTTGCGGTGAAAAAACTGTTTATTTCAAAAAGTGTAAAGTAAAAAGTTCTAAAAGTGTAAAATAGACTGATTAGAAGTTGAAAATTTGATTGTTAATTACAAGCGTCAATACGGAGTAAATGTAATCTCTTCTGCGTCTTTAGGATATCAAGAATTTTTAAATTGACGAAACGTCAAATTAATGCGTGGCTCTTTAATTTTTGGTTCTTTTTTAAGTTTGTGCATCCAATGTTTTTGAGAATGCATCTCCATCACTATTAACGATCCATTTTCCAATTTTACGTCGATTTTTTCGCTCGTTTGTTTGTGTTTGAGTTGAAACGTTCGTGTTGCACCAAAACTAAGCGAAGCAATGATTCCTTCTGATTCTAATTCTGGTTCGTTGTCGCTGTGCCAAGCCATCCCAATTTCTCCAGTATCATAAAGGTTCAACAAACACCCATTGAATTGTGTTTGTAATTCCTTTTCCAATATCTGTTTAAGCTCCAATACCACATCGGACCAAGGACTTGCTATTTTCTGTTGTTTAGAATAGGTATAAGAGATCTGATCATCTCCTTCAAAAGCAACTTGACGTTTGGTGATGATCTTTTTACCATATAAAGTGAGTTCATCGTGTTTCCAAGATACTTCGTTGAGTAATTGATGGAGGTAAGATGAATGTGTGTCCTTGATGAAATTTGGGATGTAGCAAGTATTTCCGTCGTGTGGGAGGAGATTGTTGGTAGAACTAATCATAGGAAGGGTAGACATTCATGTTTTGTTTAATCTCCACCACATCCGCCGCAACCACTTCCTCCATCGCAACCCGAGCAACCTGAATGTCCAGAGTGCCCGTTACAACCTGAGCCACCACCACATCCTCCAGACGAACCATCATTGCCATCTCCTTTTTTGTTTTTAAAGTAGTTTATTATAATAACAATTAATATAAATAAAATGAAAAGGTTAATTCCAACATTCTCATCAGAGGTAGATTGATTGAAAATAATTAATGTACAAAACAATAATACAAGAATAAAATTTCGCTTGTTATTAAGTTTTGGGCGTTTAATTACCCAAAATTTCCGAAGGTTAATTCTTTGGAAATGTATGTCAGAAAAACGTTCAGAATTTGAAGGCCAAATTGTTTTTGGCGGCTCCATTTTAAAAGTTTTTCGATATAAATCGAGTGTAGATGAATATTGATTGTCAAATTTTTCACCTTCAGCTTTTCCTCCTTTTGTAGGATTGTGATGAATTTCTTTGGATAGCGTATTTTGACATAAATCTATCCAGTATGACTTGGTATATGTTAAATGTAAATGCCATGCTTGATCTATTTGGTCGGAAGGTGTTACACTTTTTTGGCTAATAGAACAGAGAAATATGAATTTTTTATATTCCTTTATTACTTGTTCTGTGTAATAAGAAGACCAACCATTTTCACGTGAAAGTCTTTGAGAAAATTGAAAGGATGATTGTTCGTCATTCAATTGAAAACTTTTAATCTTATTCCACAGTATTGTTTCTTCTGTTGTCATTGTAGAAGCTTATTTTACAATTAAAATTAGCATTTAAAGTTTACATTTTAGTTTATTTAGTTTTATTTAAAATAGTCAATTTAATTACAATTATAAAATTGACTAATAATTAAACCCAAACGCCCAACGCTGAAGTACATTTTGAGATCCAAATTTGGTTTCTACTATTACTATAAATGACGATATCAATTTGCACTACAAAAAGTGCATATTTATTCATTTTTTGCACTGAAAAAAGTGCAATTTTTATTTTTAGTTGTAAAAAATCAATTTATGATTTTAGAATTAGTCAAAGAGAATTCTACTATTTGATTGATTTTTTTATTTTTCACTATGTGTTTAAAATAAATTCTCCTGTTTTTCTGATCAATTTTTTCAATCTCACATTCCATAAAAGGCCCCATTTTGTATAAATATTCAAAATGAGGTAAGTCATCTCCAGTAGATGTTGCGATATAAATATGGTCTGAAGTGTTACAATAGGGTAATTCCGAATCGATCGGTCCATTTGAAACGACCCTCACTATGTAATACCCCTCATCGTCATTCCAATTATATAATTTAGATGATGAGTTTGCAAATGATATTAATTCTGTGTTTTTAATCGTAATAGGATTTCCATTTGTGTATAGTTTATTAGTTTCATCTTGATTTTCTTTTCTACAAGATTCGTATAATCTAAAGTAATTATTTTGAAAAGATGCAATGAGTGAATCTTTTTCATGTATAACTTTACTAATAGAATCGAGATTAATTTTAAATCCTTTTTTTTCTAAACTATCATTGTCCTTGTTGTTTGATTTACAAGAAAATAAAATTAACATCGAAAAGATAAGAACACTAATTCTTTCTACTTTCCACTTTTTACTTTTCACTTAATATCAATTATTAAAAAAATTCAACTCCCCATTTTTCATTTGGTGGTATGCGCGACATAAATAAGCTATTAATATGCGCATAGAATCAAACGCTTCTTCGGATTCTGTATTGATTTGTTTCTTTTGTAAACGCAATAACAACTTCATGTACATCGCATGAAACACTAATTCGATGTGGTTTTTGTCTTTTAAATTGGATTTTTCTTTGAAGTCTTCAATGGCGCTGATTGCACGTTCATACAATTCTTTATACTTAACATCGTTTGCCATATTCAACAAAGTGTTGTGTAAGTATGAAAGCTCAATCATTACCTCTTGAATCAAGAATAAATGTCCTTTTTTCTCAATTTTTTGGGAATGCATTTGTGTAATTAGATCTTTATACCATTGTCTGTACGTCGCGTGGAAGGAGGTGTCTGGTAATTGTTGACGCACATATTCATCCATGATACGTTCCAAATCAAAGTGATATGCACGGATAACATCTTCAATCTGATACATGTACAGTATGTATTCAGCAATATTTTCTTTTAGTTTTTGTTGAGCGATTAACATAGAAGTAGAAAGTTAAAAGTAGAAAGTTTGAAGTTGTCAGTTAAAAGTTTAAAGTCTAGTGTCTGAGGTTTAATGTCTCAAGAAAAAAGATTACTTCCCATAATTCTGATTCAAAAAAGCAATAAACTCTTTTGTAACATTCATAGAAGGGTGGATGTAGTTATACTGACTTCCAGGTGATTTCACTAAAAGGATATCGATTTTATGCATTTCACAGTATTTTTTACCAGCATCTTCGATTTTCTTTCCTAACATGTTTAATAAATTAACTGTTTCATTCTCCAATTTAGCCCCTTGAGTTTGTTGCATTTGGTACAACTCTTGGTTTCTTCGTTGAACTTCCATTTGTGCTTCTTGGATTTGCATATCCGAAAGTTGTTTTTGTTGCACTAATTGCTCGTTGGTATTGATGTAATTTTGTAAATCACGCTCTTTATTAATCAATTGTGCTTGAATCGTTTGTTGTTTTTTTAACGAAATCTTCTCCATTTTCACGAAGTATTCGTACTGTAATTTCAAACTATCTTGATCGTAATACGCAATTTTTAGTCCGTTGGTACGAATCACTGGAACACTCGGTTTTGTGTTTTCTATTTTTTCAGGTTCTTTTTTTTCGCCACAAGCGGTAGTAAGTAATAAAGCACTTAAACAGATAGTTACTAATTTTTTCATGTTATATTAATTATTTTGAGTTGTTGTTTTTGTTTGCAAAGGCTTTCGACCAATCTTCACGCATGGTCAAAAAGCGGTTAAAGGAATTGTCTAACAATTCATCGGTAATCATTGCCTGAACATCTTCGATCCCGAAAACATCCATTTCACTGATTTTAAAGATTTGTTCGTATTGATCCAATTCAACTTTCACCAAGTATTTACTGTTGTAGTTGAAAATCTGAATTTTATATTTTGGATGTGGTATTTCTGCTAGTACGCGCATGGTTTTATTTTTTTGTAAAAGTATAAATATAACAATTAGGAATTTCTATTAATTAGATTTTTTGAGGCAAACAAAAAAAGCAATTTATAGAATAATCCTATTTAATCTCAATCACCTCCACCTCAAATATTAACACCGAGTTTGCTGGTATTGTACCTGTTGTTTCTGTTCCATACCCCAATTTAGAAGGGATAAATAATTTCCCTTTTCCTCCAACTTTGAATTTTGGTACACCTTCTTGCCAACCTTTTATTGTGTTTGCTAAAGTTAAAGTAGCACCTACTTTGTTTTCGTCAAATACTGTTCCATCTAATAAATAGGCTTTATACTTCATAAGAACAGTATTGTTTGAACTAACCTGCATTCCTGTGCCTTGTTGATCAATAGTGTAATATAATCCAGAAGAAGTCTTGGTTGCATTAATGGAATGTTGATTCAAGTAACTTACAATGGAGTCATCGTCTTTTTTGTCTTGTTCTGCTGTGGAAGTTTTTTTACATGAAAAAAGACTCATAGACAAAATACAAAAGGAAAATAAAGTTAAGATTGATGCTTTGAAGATAGATTGAATTTTCATAGTTTGATTTTTTTGTTTAAAGCTGAAAATTAACAATAATATGCTTAGTAATTAACGATTAGACGTGTAAAAGTATTGAAAAGTAACGTTTTGAATGGCAGTTCTAAATGTAATTTTGTTTGTTAGCGTAAATTATAACTAAAATAATGGCTG
>CANGOA010000122.1 GCA_947455255.1 Flavobacteriia bacterium
AATTTTCTACGGCTAGTTGCTTGTTTTGATTTCGAAGCATTTGCAGAGAAACGAGAAATAAAATCTTGTAATTCTTTCTTTTTCTCTTCTGCTTTTTTGTTTTTATCATTACGTTGACGCGAAGCTAATTGAGAAGATTGGTACCAGAAAGAGTAGTTACCAGAGAAAATATTGATTTTGCTAAAGTCGATATCACAAATATGTGTACATACCGTATCTAAGAAGTGACGGTCATGCGATACAACAATCACCGTGTTTTTGAAATCTAACAGGAAATCTTCTAACCACCCAATCGTTTTTAAATCCAAGTCATTGGTAGGCTCATCCAGTACAAGTACATCTGGATTACCAAATAATGCTTGTGCTAATAACACACGTACTTTAATTTCACTTGGTAAATCTCCCATCAATGTGTCGTGTTTCGACTCATCAATTCCTAAGTTACTCAATAAACTTGCCGCGTCAGTTTCTGCATTCCAACCTTCTAAATCCGCAAATTCACCTTCTAATTCCGAAGCACGCATACCATCTGCATCAGAAAAATCTTCCTTAGCATACAACGCATCTTTTTCTACCATGATTTCAAACAAACGTTTGTGTCCCATGATTACCGTTTGTAATGCTGGAAAAGCATCAAACTCAAAGTGATTTTGACTTAATACAGCCAAACGTTTTCCTGGCTCTAATTCAATACGACCACTTGTTGGGTCTTGATCACCAGTTAATATTTTTAAGAAAGTGGATTTACCAGCACCATTAGCACCAATCACACCATAGCAGTTTCCTTGACCGAATTTAAGGTTAACGTCATCAAAAAGAATACGTTTCCCAAATTGAAGAGATAGATTATTTACAGAAATCATGTTTATTGAGATTTAGCGCAAAGATACAATGATTTATTGGAAAATCTTAAATCGATTTTGTATTAACTTTCTTATATTTGTGTATCATGAGAGTACAGACAGATATAGCATTACATCTAAAAGAGTTTCAAACACTTTGTAAAGAGTTTGGAGTTTCATCTTTGTATGCATTTGGCTCTTCTACAACACCAAAATTTACAGATCAAAGTGATATTGATTTATTAGTTGAAATCGATGTGTTAGACCCAGTTGAACGCGGTGAAAAATTGATGTCGTTATGGGATAAATTAGAATTGTTTTTTAAACGTAAGGTTGATTTACTAACGAATAACTCAATTAAAAATCCTTATTTAAGAAAAAGTATCGATCAGACTAAAGTACTACTATATGACGGAAAAAGGGATCAAGTATTTATCTGATATACACACTGCACTAATTCTTATTGAAGAGTTTACAAAAACTACGACTGATTTTAATGATTATTGTTTGGATTTAAAAACGCAAAGTGCTGTTGAAAGACAATTAGGAATTATTGGAGAAGCTGTAAATAAATTTGATCAACTTCATCCTGAATTATCACTTGAAAATGCACGGAAAATAATAGGATTTAGAAATCGATTAATCCATGCCTATGATGCAGTGGACACAAGTATGATTTGGGCGATTTTAGTAAATCATTTACCATTATTGAAGGCAGAATTAACTCTTAAATATGGTTTTTGATTGTTATTTCAACAATTTTTCAATACAACTAGCAATTCTTTCAACCTTCGTTTCTTCTTTTTTTGCTTGAGAAATCCAATCTATTATCTCTTTTTGCTTTCCTTCGGATAATGCAAGAAATCGTGTATGGGCAAGCGGTTCATCTTTCAAGCAGATCAATAGTTCTTGAGGAATTTCTAGTAAAGAAAGATCTTGGTAGAGTATAATATGAACTTCATCTCCCACTTCTTTTTTGATTTTCTTTCTGATTTCTGCTCTGACTGGAAAGAACAAAGTTCCGTCTCCCATGGGCATCAATTTGAAATGCTTGAATTCATAATCATCAATCGTTCCACGCACTTTCACCCATCCAAAAGGAGCTGTTTTGTCTTGCAATACTTCAGGGATAGATGCATAAGTCCAACCTCCTTTTCCAGGGAATTTTTGAAGGAGGTATGTGTTGTTAACGAGTGGGGGATTAGATTTCATTTTCAAATCAACTCATTTTCAAATTTTCAAATTACTCGATATTCCATCGTGAATTCTTCCATTCTTTCTGCTCTTCCTTGGTTAAGAATGTCCATGCGATAATGCGACTCGTTTTATTTCCTTGACCCATTGGTATCGTTTTCACTTCCAACGCGCGGTATTTTTCAAACGTTTTGTATGCGTTTTTTAAATTCGATTGTTTGGAAACCAAGGTGGTAAACCAAAATATATTCTTCTCGAATTTTGTACTTTCTCGGATTAATTTATTGACAAACCAATCTTCGCCACCTTCGCACCAAAGTTCGTTGCTCTGACCACCAAAATTTAGTGTTGGCACTATTTCTTTGTCTTTAGCAAGGTTGGTAACTTTACGAATGGTTCCTTTAAGTGCATCTTCTTGACTGCCGTGAAACGGAGGATTACAAAAAGTTACGTCGATAATTTCTTCTTTCGTTATTACTCCAAACAACAAATCTTTTGGATTTTCTTGTAATCGTATTTCTATAAAATCTTTAAGGTTTTCATTTTTAGAAACAATGTTTTTCGCTGATTCTACAGATACAGGGTCAATGTCTGAACCGATAAAGCTCCATCCATATTCTTGGTGACCAAGGATAGGGTAGATGCAGTTTGCTCCAGTTCCAATATCTAAACATTTAATTTCAGGACCTTTTGGGATATTTCCGTAATTGTACACTTGCAATAAATCTGCAATGTGATGGATGTAATCTGCTCTTCCAGGGATAGGAGGGCACAAATAATTTTCTGGGATGTCCCAATAGTTAATATTGTAATGTGCTAAAAGTAAGGCCTTATTCAATAATTTTACTGCTTCAGGATTTGCAAAGTCGATAGTGTCTTTTTGATTGAATTCGTTTTTACGTACAAAAGGTTTGAGTTCTGGGAGGTGTTTGGTTAATAGTTGAAAGTCATACCCTTCGATATGTTTGTTGTTACTATGTAATTTTGGTTTGGCAATCTCTTTTATCTTTTTTCCCATGATGACATTTATTGCTACAAAGAGCGTTGAAGTTTCGTGTAAAGTTCGCAAAGATTTATTGATTGTTTGCTAAATGATGATTTTTCTTTGTTCTTATAGACAATTGCAGGTTATTTTAGCACAAAGAACACCAAGCTTTTTCACAAAGAACACGGAGAAAATAAGTGAAGAATTAATTATGTCGCAGAGACAATTAATTACGGAGATTATGAAGTTAAAGGTTCGCAAAATATAGTTAACTCTACATATTCCTTATTCATCTTTTCAAATCTCTGCGAAAATCTTTGTGTTTCTTTGTACCTTTGTGTTAAAATTACTCAGTGTTCGAAAGTATTTAATTCCCGTCTAACCAATTTTTAAAAGAAGGCACTCGATCCCTACTCACAATACAAGCCTCTTCGTCAAGCACATCCGACTTAATTTTCAATCGACTATTAAAAAAGGACACTACTTTTTGAATGCTATTTATTTCGACGATAACTTTTCTGTTTATTCTAAAAAATAGAGCAGGATCTAAAAGTTGTTCTAATTGGTCCAGATTATAATCCACAGGGTGACGTTTTCCTTGTTTCGTAACCAAAAAAACCATACCGTCTTCCGATATAAAGTGGATAACTTCTTCCGTTTTAACCGGTAGGATGGAATCCCCAATTTTGACTAGAAACCGATTTTTAAAATTTTTCGTTTGTTGAATATAATTAACAGCTACTTCTTGAATTTTACTTTGATTAACTTGTATTCGTTCAAGCTTATCTATTGCTGATTTCAAATCCGTAATTCCAATAGGCTTAAGAAGGTAATCGATCGAATTTAACTTAAACGCTTTGATCGCATAATCATCAAATGCTGTAGTAAAGATTACTGGAATATCAATATGAATTTTAGAAAAAATATCAAAACTAAGTCCGTCAGCCAAATGTATATCTGCAAACAATACATCTGCGTCTATCGATTGCTGAAAAACTTCTAATCCAGCACTCACAGAATCATAGACTCCAACGATTTCAATTCCAGGATTTATGCGATGCAGTAAAGTGATGAGGTAGTCGGCGGACAATTTTTCATCCTCCAAGATAATTGCTTTCATAGCTTATAGAATTGGAAGTTGAATGGTAAAATCTGTTTCTGTTTCATTTACAATCATGCTACGTTTACTAAAATAGATATAGCGATCCCGGATGTTTTTCAAACCTGTATTGGAACTTTCTTCGGTGTGTAAACGTTTTTGTAAGTTGTTTTTAATTTCTAAAAAGTCCCCTTTTGTTTTAATGGATAGATGCAAAGGTTTAGCATTAGAAATTTCATTGTGCTTGATGGCATTTTCAACGGTAATTTGTAATGCCATCGGAGGAATTAATCCTTGCTTTTTAGTGTTTTCGATGTCTATTTCAAATTGAATGTTTTTATCGAAACGAAGTTGTAACAAGAAAATATACGATTCAATAAAGGTAATTTCACTTTCAATACTCGCTAATTCTCCATTGCGATTATCAAGAATATATCTGTACACTTTGGAAAGTTGATTGATAAAATCTACTGCTTTATCTTGATCTAAATATACTAATGAGGATAAAACACTCAAGTTGTTAAATAAAAAATGGGGGTTGATCTGATTCTTTAAATTCTGTAATTGTGCTTGAGTTGATGCTGCTTTGTGTTTTTCAATTTCAACCAATGATTTTTTCCAATTCGTGAAAAATTGAACACTAATTTCAATCGATAAAATGATAAATGCGGTCATCAGTCCAATGATAATGGACAAGGTTAAAAATTTGTCTTGCTCCGTTTTTGAATATTCACAAATCACCATGTTAAAAACCTTTAGGGAAAGAAAAATGGAAGAAATTGTATAGATTGTACTAGCAAAGAGGTGAATAAAGATTCGTTTTTTTACGGATTGATCCCAAGGAAATTTTGAGTCGATAAATTTATCTAGTCTCAAATTTCCCTCCCAAACAATTATTGTAATTACAATACATGTCAATAAACTCCATAGAATTATTATGCTATTGGTTATTTTTGGATTTAATATATGAAGCAGTAGGAAAATGATTATTCCTACTACAATCATATAAAGAAAACGTCTTATTGATTTAACCATAGTTAAAGGTAAGGTTAAAATTGAATTTTGTAAACGAAATTTGGGAAGAAACCGATTTGATAAGCTGTATTTATGGAGTTTTTTGCAGGGTTATATCGTTGTGCAAAAACGTTTTTATGATTAGTTACGTTTTGAATGTCGAAATAAATGGATTGTGCTAATTTATGTTTTGTACTGTTTTTTACAAACCCAAATTTGATGTCTAATCGATAAAAAGCTGGATTACGTTCTGTAAATGCTACATCTCCTTTTTGGTTGACTTGTATCCCTTTAGCTTGTGATGCTGCCAAATCAATAGGTGTATAATACCTTCCTCCTGCTGTTGTCATTTTAATGTCTATCGTAAATCGATTCTTCTTTTCTTTTCCTAGTAAGAACTCTTTACCTAACAATAAATTGGCAACGTATTGACCGTTAAAAGCAGTGTTATGAGTTTTTAGATCTGTGCCTTTATACGTAGATTGATATAAGGAGCCTGTCGCTAATCCGTAGTAACCTTTACTAAAGAATTTTTCGATGGTTAATTCAATTCCATAATTTTCACCGGTACCCTTATTTATTAAATAGTCTTTTTCATTTGGTGTAAAACTTGCACCAACATTCAACATGGAATAACTACTATCTGTAGTAGATACTGGTATGTTAAACAAGTGTTGGTAATAGATTTCTGATTTAAATCTCCAATCTTTTGCAGGGAAGAAATCATAACCTAATACATAATGTACGCTGCGCGTAAAATCTAAATTTTTGTTTGACTGAATGTAAGAATTATCCACAAGTTTTGTTCTATAGAAATAAACATCAGTAGGTTGCATTTGTGAGTGTACTCCAATTCCTGCGCTAAAAATATTTTTTTCATTTACTTGATATTTCAATCCTACACGTGGTTCTATGGATTTTGAATTGTTTAATGTTAAAAATTGACTGTGTAAACCAGCATTTAAGGTTAATTTTTCTGTGAAGCTATACTTAACTTGAGCATATCCTTGTAGCAATGAAGTGTAGTCTTTAAAATCCCAAATTTGTGTCCAATCTGGAGTAAACGTCCTATTCCTGTAAAATAAGTTTAGATTAATTAACTCTTCAATAAATCCAATTTTTAAAAATAATTTGGAATTGATTTTGGAATTGAAAGAGGTGTTCCCTATATAACGAAGTTGAGCGGTAGAATTTTCTATAACACGTGTAACTGCTGATGTTTGTTTGTTGATTGTATCTTCATCATAATCCGATCCAGAATAAGAAACTCCAAGCACAGTTTTGAAATATGATTTATCATTCACACGTATATTATGACTCAAACCTACTAAACCTACTTTACTTTTAAAGTAACTGTCGCGATTTGGATAAGCAAATAAATCGGTGCTGTCCACTTTTTTGTGATCAAAGTCTATTTTACTTACTCCTCCTAAACCAAAGAGTACAAAACGACCAAATTTAGTTTTTGCTCCTGTAAATTTGAAAGAAATATCTTGGTAAAAGGGTGTTGCTGCTGTTCCAATAGGAATCCCAATCGCTTGAGCAACTCCAGTGAATGAATAACGATAAGCAATTAAATAAGAAGAACCCTTCTCTTTATTGATTGGACCTTCTGTCATTGCTTCTATTCCTGTTAATGCTCCTATTTGAAATGTATGTTCTCGCTTATCTGAATTTCCTTTTCGAAAACCTAAGTCGAAAACCCCTGCATTCGCATTTCCGTACTCGGATGGAAAAGCAGAAGTGAAGAAATCTGAATTTTTTAACATGTTGGTATTTAGAGCACTTACTGGTCCTCCAGTGGTTCCAATGGTGGAAAAGTGATTTGGATTTGGAATGTTTAATCCTTCAATTCTCCATAGTACACCAGTTGGTGAATTTCCACGAATGACAATGTCATTTCTTGAGTCATCAGGACTACTAACTCCAGCAAAATTTGCTACCAAACGGGATGGGTCTGACCTACCTCCTGCATAACGGTTGACCTCTTCAGTACTGAAAGAGCGTGCGCTGACAGAGGACATCTCGTTATTGGTTTCATTCTTTTTTCCTACTGTTATTGTCGCGGCGGCAAGTTGTTTGACATTTTCATCTAGCGAAAAATCAAGAATTACCTCTTTGCCAGATGTGACAACAACATTAGGAATAGTAACACTTTTATACCCTGAAATTAACGCCTGAATGTCATATCTCCCAGATAAAACTTCTAAAATTCGGTAATTTCCATTACTATCTGTAATAGTGGTAACCAATGGGTTGGTTCCGAGAATGGAAATTTGAACGCCAATTAAAGGTTGTTGAGATTGTTTATCGACCACAGACCCTTTAACTGTTTGACCAGTGTTTTGTCCGTAAGTAATATTCGTTAGTAAGAAAATACTTACGAAACTTAAAATTAGTTTGATTGATTTTTTCATTTATTTGCGTTTAATAATGTAAAAGTATTTTTTCTATCAAATCTATTTCAATCAATTAAGTTGAATTGTAGTATTTAGTAGTTGAATTGTAAAATATCTGAGTGAATGGATTTATACTACTTATCAGAATGGAAAAATTACGACAAATACCTTACGATTGACTAGATTTTGTTGTTTTTTTTTGTGACTTTTGTTCTGATTTTTATAAAATTTATGAAACGAATTTTACTATTTCTTCTTTTTATGTGGTGCTTTATTAATGGGGCATTAGCACAATTGGAAATACCTTTTTTTGTACGAACTATTAATTACCATACACAAAAAAGAGAACCAGGAGCAACAGTGACTGTTTATGATGGGTCAACAGTGGTTCAATCGAAAGTCACTCCTTCATCTGGCGATGTTCGTTTAATTCTGGAATCAGGAAAGAAATATAAAGTTGAAATAAGTAAATCAGGAAAAGTCACTCGTTCTGTAATTGTTAATTTGACAGATATTAATGAGGAAACGATGAAAGAAGAAAGTGCGGATCCTGGAGGAGGAGGATGCGATGTCTTTTTATTTGATGAATATCCACATATTGATTTTTCATATGTAAAAACAACACCCGGTACTGAATATAGTTATGACCAAGAAAGAGGAATAACCTTTAATCTTGACATGGCAGAAACGATGTTAGCACATGTTAATGCACTTTTCAAAGAAATTGATGCCCTAAAAGCGAAAGAAGCAGATCTAGTCCTAGCTGAAGAAACAGCAAAAAAAGCAGAACTTAAAAAACAAATTGATCAAATTGTAGCTCAAGCAGATAAAGCAATAGAAAATGGGGATTTGTCTGAAGCAAAAAATAAATTACTTCAAGCCCAACAAATTGATCCTTCACAAACATCAATTAAGTCTAAGATTAAGGATTTAGATGTGAAAATTTCAGAAGAATTAGCAACAAGTAAACGAGAAGAACGATATGAAGCTTCTATACAAGCTGGTATTGCCGCACAAGATGCAGGAAAATTAGATCTTGCGAAAGCTAAATATAACGAAGCAATAACGATCGATAAATCGAAACCGGATGCTCCTGAAAAATTAGCAGAAGTAGAAAAATTAATTGCAGAAAATGCAGTTAAAAAAGCAAATCAAAATAAATACCAAACACTCTTAGCTGAAGGAAAAACACTTGAAAATTCTAAATTATACGAACAAGCTATCAATAAATATAATGATGCGTTAAAAGTTATTGACGGACAAGAAGCCAAAGATAGAATAGCTGCAATTAATAAGTTGCAAGCAGACACTGCTGCTGAAATTGCAAGAAAAGCAGAAGCAGACAGTTTATCCGCCCTTCGACAAGCTCAGGAAGAAGCACGTAAGAAAGCGGAAGCAGATTCATTGGCAGCAGCGAAGAAGGCTGAGGCAGATAGTTTAGCAGCCCTTCGACAAGCTCAGGAAGACGCTCGTAAGAAAGCGGAAGCAGATTCCATCGCAGCAGCTAAGAAAGCAGAGGCAGATAGTTTAGCAGCCCTTCGACAAGCTCAGGAAGAAGCACGTAAGAAAGCGGAAGCAGATTCATTGGCAGCAGCGAAGAAGGCTGAGGCAGATAGTTTAGCAGCCCTTCGACAAGCTCAGG
>CANGOA010000123.1 GCA_947455255.1 Flavobacteriia bacterium
CACCCAATATCAACACTTTCAGGATCTTGCTGATATGATTTGTATAAAAAATCAATCGCAGTCACATCTGCATTCCCAACGTAGGTTACTTTATCCATGTTTTTAGAACATTTTTATAGAACAGCGAAGTTACAAAGAAAATGTTTTTGCAGGGGAAATTTAGGGGAATATTTTGGCTAACTGTACTTTTCCCTAAAAAATACTTTCAAGGCTTCTCGTCTTATTACAATCCAAGTAAATTCTTCCATCCAATTGGGCTCTTTGGAAGTGGCTAATTGTAAATAGGTTTGTTCTGAAACATCCATGGTATATAACAATGGATGCCAACTGGACGCCTGCTTTTCGATCATATACATTAATGCTTCAGAAACTGTGTCCACTAATGCTTCTATAGAAAAAGCATTTTCAGAAAAACTTGGAGCAAAATCAAAGCCATGTACACCAAAATCTTTAGCAAGTTGCAACTGTGTTTTAAAACGAAATTGTTCGTGATTGAATCGTTCTTCTAATTCTGAATTGTTCTTTTCTGGAAGCATTATTTCTTAAAAATTTCAAACAGTACAGGACGACTTGGAGTAGCATCGTTTTCAAAAGGAGCGGTTTGTAAATTCAGCAAATACAATCCGTCTTTTATTGAATCTTCAACATAGATAAATTCTGTAATGGTTTTATGAAATTGAGGATTTTCTGGAACTTGCCAAAATGCGTGGTGAAACAACAATTTTCCTTCATCATTTTCCCGATCTACCGATGGTAAATCAATTAAAAAATGTTGAACTCCTTTTTGATTTAATAATTCGACACATGCGACATCCAAATATGGTGGATTAGTCGAAGAATAGTTTTTATGCTTTTTAGAAAGATCGTTTGGAACGGTTCTTAATACGATTGCTTCGACAGTCGAACTTTGAATAGTATTCGTCATTTGAATTAAACTAATTATTTCGTCGAAATACTGATCTTTTTCATTCCAAATTTTCTCTGGAGTTATAGTAATTACTTCCGCTGTAAAAAACGAATCTTTTAGTTTATTATTAACAGAATGTATCTCTGAAGTAATGTGACCCAAACATTCCGTATGGGTACCATGTCCATGCGGATTGAAGGAAATATTTCTGAAATTAGTACTACTTCCTTCCGTAACTAAGCCAATAAATCCTTCTGCTCTTACCGGTTCAAAAACAGGTTTATCTACATACCAAGCTAACGGATTTTGTTCGTCGTTTGAAAGTGGTATAGAAATATCTAACCCTTTGGAAGTATCGATGTATCGTTCTGAATCTAAATGTAATAACATAACTAATTATTTAGGCAGTTTAGCAACCATTTTTGCGTAATCTTCTTTAAACGTATTCTTACCGATACAACCCATCCCTACACGTGAATTATGAAAATGTTCAATGCGATTTACTGGATTAGGATGTGTACTTAAAAATTGAGGGACTTTACCTCCTTGGCCGGTTTTCTCTAATTTCTCAAAAAAACCTGCTGCTCCATCAGCATTATAGGGTGTTCCACACAAATATAAAACGGATCGTTGATCTGCTTCTGTTTCATGTTCTCTTGAAAATTTCAAACCAATCAAGGACAATCCCATTTGATTCATTTGAGGTGTAGTTTGACCTAACGCTATCATTTCAGCTACTTCAAGGAATATCTGATATCCATACATAGTTGAAATTTGTCGTGTAGAATGTCTCATATCAGCATGACCTATTTCATGTGCCAATACTCCAGCCAATTGATCTTCACTTTCCAAGAATTTTAAAATCCCAGTATACACATAAATATAACCACCAGGAGTACAGAAAGCATTCAAGGTATTATCATCGTGTATAATGTGAATTTTCCATGCAAAATCATTGCGATAATCCACTTTACCAGAATTTAAGATATTATCCTTTACCTTATTGACATACCCATAAATATCCCTATACTGATTTGGGTCTAATATCGGATATTGTTTAGGATCCGCAGCAATTTGCTTCTCCGTTTGAATTCCAAAATTTTTATCCGCAGAAAGTGGTAAAATATTAAACCCTTTTCCTTTATTTTTCGGATCTATAATCCCGCAAGCTCCTATACCAAGAACAATTGCAATAATCAATAAACGATATTTTATTTTCATATTATTAACATTAACGTGTCAGATTGATTCTTTTGAATTGATTGTCGTCAGACTGAGCGTAGTCGAAGTCTAGATCACCACATTCACGATTCGACCTGGAACAACGATTAACTTCTTCGGTGCCTTCCCCTCCAAATACTTATTCATCTCTTGCATCCCCATCACGTGTTCTTCGATTTCTTTGACCTCCATACTTGCAGGTAAATCAACTTTAAAACGAACCTTTCCATTAAAGGAAATTGGATAAGAGAATGAATCGGAAACCAAATACGCTTCATTGCAAATTGGGAAAGTTGCATAACTCAAAGTTCCTGCTTCCTGCCCAAGCTTCACCCATAACTCTTCACAGATATGTGGAGCATAAGGAGACAATAAAACAACCAATTCTGTTAATACTTCACGGTTGTTGCATTTTTGTTCACCTAATTCATTCGTTGCAATCATAAAGTTGGAAACCCCCGTATTAAAAGAGAAACGCTCTAAATCAGAGGTCACTTTTTGAATCGTTTTATGCAAGGTTTTTAATGCATCCTTACTTGCTTCACCTTCTGAAACTACAAATGTATTATCCGGTCCTTGGTGGAACAATCTCCAAAACTTACGCAAGAAATTATGTACGCCATTTATGCCTTTTGTATCCCAAGGTTTCGCTTGTTCGATCGGACCCAAGAACATTTCATACATACGTAAGGTATCTGCACCAAATTTTTCTACTAACTCATCGGGTGTTTGAACATTGAATTTGGATTTAGACATTTTCTCCACTTCAGTTCCACATACATACGTTCCATCGTCTTCTAAAATGAATTCAGCATTACTATATTCTTCACGCCAATTTTTAAATGCTTCGGTATCTAATTTGTCGTTGTCTACAAATGAAATATCAACGTGTAAAGGAATGGTATTATATTGATCCTTCTTAGAAGCAGTCACAAAGGTATTTCCATCAATAGTTCGATATACAAAACTACTTCTACCCAAAATCATCCCTTGGTTGATCATTTTTTGGAATGGTTCTTCAAAAGAAATGAATCCTTGGTCGAATAAAAACTTGTTCCAGAAACGTGCATACAATAAGTGTCCTGTTGCATGTTCTGAACCGCCAATGTATAAATCTACACTATTCCAGTAGTCTGCTTTTTCTTTGTTTGCAAATGCTTCTTCGTTGTTGGCATCCATGTAGCGTAAGAAATACCAAGAACTTCCTGCCCAACCCGGCATGGTGTTTAATTCTAATGGAAATACAGTCTTATTGTCAATTAAATCATTTGATACAACGGTATTTTTAGTTGTGTCCCAAGCCCAGTGTTTTGAGTTACCTAATGGCGGTTGACCATCCTCAGTTGGTAAGTATTTTTCAACTTCTGGAAGAACAATTGGTAAGTGTTTAACATCAATCATTTTTGGTAAACCTTCTTGGTAGTAAACAGGGAAAGGTTCTCCCCAATAACGTTGTCTAGAGAATACTGCATCACGCAAACGGTAATTTGTTTTACCTTTTCCTAATCCACGTTCTTCGATTACTGCAATTGCTTTTTTCATGGCATCTTTGACTTCCAATCCTGAAAGAAAATCTGAATGTGCTATTTTACCAGATTTATCTGCGTAAGCAGCTTCAGAAACATCAATGTTTTCGAAAATATTTTTGATTTCAATATTGAAATGTTTCGCAAAATCCCAATCGCGTTGATCACCACAAGGAACAGCCATGACAGCACCTGTACCATAAGACGCTAAGACGTAATCTCCAATCCAAATTTGAATCTTATCTCCTGTAAATGGGTGTAAGGCATACGCTCCTGTAAATTGACCTGAAATATTCTTCACATCCGACTGACGATCGCGTTCTGATTTTAAAGAAGCAGTTTTTTTGTATTCTTCAATCGCTGCTTTATATTCTTCGGTTGTAATCAAATCAACCAATGGATGTTCAGGTGCTAGTACCATAAACGAAACTCCAAAAACGGTGTCAGGTCGTGTGGTAAAGACTTCAATAATTGATTCTGAATCTGCTAATTTGGAATCTGCAATTTGGAATTTTAATGAACACCCTGTAGATTTCCCAATCCAGTTACGTTGTATGTCTTTTACAGAATCTGTCCAATCTAAACCTTCTAATCCTGTTAATAATCGTTCTGCATATGCTTTTATACGCATCGACCACTGACGCATTAATTTTTGTTCTACTGGATGTCCTCCACGTTCGGATACACCATTCACAATCTCATCGTTTGCCAATACAGTTCCTAATTTCGGACACCAATTCACCCAAGAATCAGCTAAAAACGCTAAACGATAGGTTTGTATTATTTCTTCTTTTTGTTTAGAATCGTACGAATTCCATTCCTCAGCAGTGAATTGAACCTCACAATCGGAACACGCATCAACATGTTTATTTCCCTCTTTTTCAAACACTTCTATCAACGAAGAAATTCGTTCTGCTTTATCTGTCTTATTGTCATAGTAACAATCAAACAACTGCATGAAAATCCATTGGGTCCATTTGTAATACTCCGGACTAGAAGTCCTCACTTCACGCGACCAATCAAACGAAAAACCAACGTTATCCAACTGATCACGGTAACGTAATATATTTTCTTCCGTTGTTACTGCAGGATGTTGACCTGTTTGAATCGCATATTGCTCTGCAGGTAAACCAAAAGAATCATAACCCATTGGGTGTAGAACGTTAAATCCTTTCAAACGTTTATAGCGCGCATAAATATCCGAAGCGATATATCCAAGTGGGTGACCTACATGCAGTCCTGCTCCCGAAGGATACGGAAACATATCTAATACATAATATTTTGGTTTATCCGAAGTATCAGGTGTTTTAAAAGTTTGGTTTTCAGCCCAAAATTTTCTCCATTTGGTCTCTATCTCGCGAAATGTATATTCCATGCTAGTAACTTAATTTTTTGAAAAGTAAAGATAGAATTTTTTTAAACCATTTAAATCAATTATAGGGTTTGTTAAGGGATTTTATCACAGAGCACACGGAGATATTTTTAAACGAATAGACCTAAGAGTTCACAGAGCAATCCCCCAAAGCGATAAAATCGCTCTCTTTGACCTCAATCCAAACAAAATCGTCAATTTCACTCTGTGCCCTCTGTGATAAATTAATTCTTATCTCTCCTCCAACATGTATAAACGATAAAATCACCCTCTGTGTCCTCTCAACCAAACAAAATCGTCAATTCTTCCTCTGTGCCCTCTGTGATAAAAAAACTCTTATCCCTCCTCCACCATGTATAAACGATAAAATTGCCCTCTGTGATTTTTATTACCAAATACTTTTCTCAAACAACAATTTTCACTAACTTAATTAATAAATAACTCAAAAACATACTATGACAAACAACGAAATAACACGAAAAATAATAGGTTTAGCTATTAAAATTCATCAAACATTAGGTCCTGGATTATTAGAAAGTGTATATCAACAATGTTTATTTTATGAATTAAGAAACGCGAACATAAAAGTAGAAAAAGAAGTTTTAGTTCCTATAACTTATGAAAACATGAAATTTGAAACAGGATTTCGGATGGATTTATTAGTTGAAAACAAAATTGTAATTGAATTAAAAGCAGTTGAAAGCATTCATGAAAAACATATTTCTCAAATACTAACCTATCTCAAGCTATCCAACAACAAAATCGGATTACTAATAAATTTTAATGAAAAATATTTAAAAAATGGTATCAAAAGAGTCATCATAGATTAAAAAGCGATAAAATCGACCACTGTGATTTTTATTACCAAATACTTTTTAAAAAAATTCGAAGGTTTGCTAAAGATTTTTCACAGAGTTCACAGAGAAGTATTTTAAGTAGATTTTATTTGGAGAGAGCACCGAGAGTAATCACAAAGCGATAAAATCGCTCTCTGTGCTCTCTAACAACATAATATCTTCAATACTTCCTCTGAGCCCTCTATGATAAATACTTTCTATCTACTTCACACAAAGCGATAAAATCGCCCTCTGTGTTCTCTAACCCCGCAACAAAGTCAACTTTACCTCTGTGCCCTCCGTGATAAATACCACACTACTTCAGTATCTCCCTTGCAACCTTCTCACTCGCACTACCACTCCCCAACATCGCTATCAATGTCGAACAATCTTTCTCTTGCTGCTCTCGTTTTACCCCTCCTTTCAAAACATAAGACAACTCTTCTGCTACTTGATTCACATTACAATCATCCTGAATCAATTCTCGAACCACCTCACGGTCAAAAATCAAATTCACCAACGAAATAAACTTAATCTTTATCAATCGTTTTGCAATAGAATAAGAAATAGGTGAAGCAATATAACAAACTACTTGAGGAACACCAAAAAGAGCAGTCTCTAAGGTCGCAGTGCCAGATGTAACCAACGCTGCTTCGGCAGATTCTAAAATTTCATAGGTTTTTCCAAATAAAATTTTAGCATCATAGCCTTCAATAAATGGCGCATAAAACTCCGCCTCCAACGATGGTGCACCAGCAATCACAAACTGATATTCAGGAAATTTACCCGCAGCCTCCAACATCACAGGCAACTTAGTCCTCACCTCTTGCCTTCTACTCCCCGGTAATATCGCTACAATCGGCTTTTCACCAACTCCTACTTTCGTTCGTAACTCGTCTCGCGTCACTCTAAACTCACTAATCGCGTCTACCAATGGATTTCCTACATACTCCACCTCCAAGTCATATTTCTTGAAAAACGCTGTTTCAAAAGGAAAAATAGTGAATAAGGTATCTACGTATTTTTTTATTTTGTGAACGCGCGACTCTTTCCAAGCCCAAACCTTAGGAGAAATGTAATAATACACCTTGATTCCATGTGATTTTGCCCATTTTGCCATACGAAGATTAAACCCAGGATAATCAATCAATACAAGTGCATCGGGTTGAAAGTCTAAAATATCTGCTTTGCACTTTTTGAAATTCTGTACAATGCGACTTAAATTCATCACTACTTCCACAAAACCCATAAAAGCCAACGCTTTATAATGTTTTTCAGGTTTTCGAGAAGCTGCTTTTTCCATTAAGTCTCCACCCCAAAAACGGATATCGATGGTAGAATCCTGTTGTTTTAAAGCCTTGATTAAATTAGAACCATGTAAATCTCCCGATGCTTCTCCAGCGATTAAAAAAAGCTTCATCGGAATTATTTAATGTATTGAACGTAGACAATGTATGGAATAAATGCCATCGATGCTAAAATGATACCAGTAGTAAAATTATAACGACGTTTATTTAACGACCAATAAAACCAAGTTAAATTAGCAATTACTGAAATCGATAGAATTTTACAACGAAAAATATCATTCGTAAAAAACATATCCCAATAATAATCAAATTTCAAAAAACTCGAATTATCAATCCAAGGATAGACAAACTCCACAATCGGGGTTGCCAAAAAAACGGTCACAAAACCAATCAGTAATCCGTAAGTATGTTGTTTACTCCAATAACGTAGATTCATAAAACAAAGATAAAGAGATTTAAAGATAAACTATAATTCATAATCTATAAATTATAATCACTCTTTATGCTCTTTTAAATAAATTTCTTTCGGAGATATCGAACTAGAATTCAGTATCTCTAACAATTTATCAGTCTTTTTATATACTTTAAGCAATTTAATAAAGATCAATAAAAACGTACCCTTACCTGCTTCAATGTCAATGATCAACCTACGACTAATACCAATTTTATCTGCCAAAAACTGCTGACTATATTTGTTATTCTTACGAACCTGTTTTAGTTTTTCTCCTAACTCAACAAGAATGTCACCATCTAATTTTTCAAAAAAATTCATAATGTTTAGGGAAAACAACAAAACCATCTTCCCAACGGTCATTTCCACCTTCGGACTTCAAGCTAATGAACACAGTATCGGCTTTATTCAACAAGAGATAAAATTAGAAGATTTGTTCCAATTGTAATTTTATTACTCGCGGAATCTACCCTTTTCAACATAGATTCCGCGAGTAATAAATATAAATCTACAATTCATAACCCATAACTTATAACCCATAATCCAAAAAAAATCCTCTCCATCCAAAGACAAAGGGGAAATAGTTAGTGAAATTAATTTTTAACCTACCGTTCCTGAACTAGATAACATCCAACTATTTAAAGTGGAGCTATAAATTAAGTATACAAAATTGGTGTTTAAAAAAGAAAACATTACAGTAGTTGAATTACTATACAAACTATAATAAATTGTTTTATTGGATGAAATAGTAGTTCCACTATTCGTAGTTCCAATCATATATACTTGTCCATCTACTGGTGACGAAGGTAGTGTAATCGTTATGGCACCATTGGCAATGATCATAAAATCACTTGCAGTTAATGTTGTATTGGAAGATAACGTTCTTGCATAAAACTTTGCAGATGTCAATGATGCATCAGCAACCGTTGCCGATGAAGTTGCCCAACTCAACGTTCCACTACCATTCGTTGTCAATACCTGACCACTTGTTCCGTCTGTATTTGGATAAGTAATAGTTCCTGAAGTCAATTTACCAGAAGTATTTACAGAGGTCACATTTGTATTACCCAATTGAACCGAATTACTTCCTTTACCAACCGCATTATAACCTATCACCACTTGATTTGTTTGATTATCTGCTAAAGGTCTAGCATTCTCACCAACAAAAACTGAATTATTTGCAACAGTTATAGATGTTTCACCATCAGAAGCATAACGACCAGCATCACTACCTAAAGCAACGTTATTACTTCCTGTAGTATTATACGTCAAAC
>CANGOA010000124.1 GCA_947455255.1 Flavobacteriia bacterium
GTAATCGATCAAGTTAAGCTAAGGGTTGATTATGAAGAAAGTCATGGCACAAGGAAATTGATTTATTTATTAGGTGCATTATATGACACACTTTCAACTGGTAAACTTTTCGTAATAGATGAATTTGATTCAAAATTACATCCTAATCTGACTCGAAAATTGGTTGAACTTTTTCATTTATACAATGTAAAAGGTGCACAATTTATTATATCAGCTCACGATCCAACTTTACTAGATAAAGAAATTTATAGACGAGATCAAATTTGGTTTATAGATAAAGATCAGTTTGGAGCTTCTGATTTGTACCCAATGTCAAACTTCAAGGCAGCTGATGGCCTAAGAAACACATCAGATTTTAGAAAAATGTACTTAAACTGCCATTTTGGAGCAGCTGAGAGTATGAAAATCGACGCTGAACTTATTAATTTACTTAGGTAATATGTCGAAATACAAAAGAAAACAAGGTGACTGGGATAAAAAAGGAAGTAAAGATGATCCTAAAGTATTAATAGGATTTGCATATATAGATGTTACACAAGGACAGTCATTCAGAAAGTGGAATGAAAATAGTGAACTTTTATTGAAACTAATTGAAATAACTCATACTCTAAATAAATTAACTTACAGTCAGGCGATAACTCAGAGCATAATAGAAGAATATGATGTAAATGACAAAACAAAATTTACTGTGAACAATATGCCATGTTCTTCTAAATGGAAATATCCAAAAACATTATCAAACAATAATGTAAAGTGGTGTAAAATACGATTAGGAAGTACACGAAGAGTAATTGGATTTATGGAGAAAAATTTATTTCAAGTGGTTTTCTTAGATAAAGATCATGAATTTTATCCGACCGAACCACATAATACATAGTAAAATAAACATCTAACTTTATTCATTAATTTAAAATTTCAGTTTATCACAACTTTCAAAAAGCATATATATTTACTAAATATAAAGTATATCCTAAGTATTGAAAGCATTTAACTAAATAGATGGACGCGAAAAATCATTAGCTAACAAATTTCATTGTGACTGCTTATTCAAATGTTTAGTTAGTTATTAAATTTGCTAGAATTATAACAAATAAATTATGAAAAAAATCATCCAAAATTATATTATAAAAAACCAGAATTATATTACAAAAGAAAACCTTATGTTAATATGTTCTTTGAATATGAACACAATAACAGTTTCATTAATTTTAAAGTCACAATTGTCATTAAAAGCTAAATTTTATTTTATTTGTACTAGATATGCTACGTATGAGACAAAAAAACTAATTGCCTTATCTTGTGCAGAAATCATGCTAAATTTATATGCCCCTTTTACTAGTAAGCAAACATTAATTGAATCAATACAAGCAGCTAGAGAATTCTTAAATGGTGTAACTACAATTGAAATTTTAAGAGATCGTAGAGCTGCAGCACTAATTTTTGTTAGCACATATTTTGGAAAAAATCACTTTGTAGCTAGTAAGGCAGGATATGATGCTGCATTTTCTGTATTTATTGAGAAAAAGCCAAATTCCTGTGAAGAGGCTGACAAGGCATTTGATCTTGCGTATACAGCATATGCAAATGCATATGCAAATAAATGCACAGATAAGATAAAGGCTTATGCCTATTCTAATCTTCACTCTCAAGTGCATGCTTTTAGTCATTTTAATATATATATTGCTTCAACTGCTTATGATATTTATTATAAAATGGATTCTTATATTGCAGACGCCTCTAATTATTATGAGTATTTTTCGATTAAACCCCTTGATCCAGTTATAGCTAGTAATGATGTTGAAAATGCTGTTAATACAGAGGCTTATAATATTTATCGCAATACTGTCAAGAAAGATGCTGTCAAGGTTTGTAATACTTATGTTAATAGTATGTCAGATTCTAGTAAAGTTGATGCACTATCCACCGTGTATGCTGCTGATTGTATACTTCAAGCAATTAATGGTGTAGCAGATAAGTTTGATACAGTTATAAATACTGCAGATCTTGCTTTTATTAATGCTGCCAATGCTGCATATACCAATTCCATTTTGAGGAAATAAAATTTAAAACTGATTGTATTTCAATCTCTATGCTCTAAATTAATTTCGATATATAAATTCAACCGATTTATTTAACATTCAAAGTAATATATATTCTAGAGTTGGCGTAAAACAGCTAACACCTTTAACTATTTTTGAATTAGGCTTTAAAAGTTATTACTAGACTTCTTACAATAAAACTTATTCAGTCAAGTACATCTGTTTATTTCAACTATAATAAAATTAAAAAGTGACAGAATAATAGCTTCATCTGTTAACTTCGTTAATTTACTTTTATTTCCTTATTTCCAATATGTTTGAAATATAATGTTTAATCCATAATACAATAAAATTCAAATAAATTAGATCTCTAAAAACTATTTTCAATACACTAGTTATCAACTTCACGTTTTTATCAACTTTGATAAATACTGAAAATATTCCGATAAAAAAAAGAATGGATTACTAACTTTTAACACACAAAATTCAATAATAAACCAAGTATGAATTCAGAAACAACAAACATATTAAACCGTCACCTATACTGGATTTCCATTGGTTTTTCATTTGAAGACATTCTCGCATTTAGAAAGCCGTTATGGGATTCTTTTTCACTGACAAGCACATTGGATATTCAGATGTATATAATGGCTAACAATCAAGATTTAACGCTAAATATGGATGAGATTACTCCTGTCGACTTCTCAAAGATTACTTACTTGTACATAGACGACAGAAATTTTGATGGAGATTTGGAATTTGTAGCAAAATGCAAGAACATTACACACATACATTTAGATGGATGTAACTTTCATATGAAAATCAAAACAGTTGAACATTTGAGTAAATTACATCAACTTGAATTCTTGAATGTTGCAAACAATGATATTAATAATATTGAATCTCTTTCTTTGTTATACAACCTTCGCAATCTTTGGATTTTTGGAAACTACATTGATTCAATCAAAGATATTCGCACATTGAAAAATTTACTTGAATTAAGATTGTCATTCGCTTCTCATCAAGAGGTGTATAACCTTCTTCAATCTTCAATCGATTGTGATGTTGAATACAAAAACAAGAATGAGGAACTTCCATATAGAACGACTCGAGTTGATGACCTGTTTTTTAAATACTTTAGACACGAAAGCTTTGAACCACCAAGTGAATATGTTGACATCAGTTACTGCTTTTCATTGTTTCCTGAACAAGCAAATGAAAGTCTGGTAAATCCAAAGATTGAAACCGAATTAAATGCAAAAACCGAATACATGGTAAACGAATACATACACAGTCTAAACGTGAATTACCAACAAGTTCTTGAAGTAGTACATTCAAGTTCATTTCTACAGAATGGACAACGAATATTCAACTACAAATTACTTATCCTAAACGAAGAAAATTAAAAAATTATGAGCTTACTAATACCTGAAAAGCCATTCAAGATTTTTGCAATCAGTGAATCCGAAAGAATCATTTGCACTCGTCAATCAATAGATATATGGAGTGCAGATGGTATTAAAATCAAAAACCTACTTGTTAATTTAGAACACATTATTGACATTGTATTAACTCATGGAACAACAATAGCAATCTCTGGAATTGATGGTGTTAAACGTAGATTGATTTGGTTAAATTTTGAAACAAATGAAACTCTTAAGACCATTGATTCATTTTGTAAACCGATTAACAGTTTAATTTACAATGAACAAAAAAAGTGGTTAATTGCATTTACGTTTGACAACACGGTTCACATTTTTAATGCTTTGGATTTCTCTTTAGTTAAATGCATCCAAACTGATTTCTGTTTGAGCAATCCAATCATGGTAAATCCATTAAACACCATCGTAGGACTTGATTACTACACACACGAATACCGCGGAATAAACATGATTGATTTTACAGAAAATCTGCTTCCTAAAGAGGTTAAGAACATTGCAGCATACAATGAGAAATACAATTACGTTATTACCATTGATGGTAAATCACTTCGTGCAATCGATTTACAGCGTCAAAATTTGATACATTCCATAACATTTGAATCGGTTATACATCATGTTGAAGTATCACCAGATTGCCAAGTTTTGTTTGTTTCATTAACATACAATGATGCATTTTTCTATAGTGCTGAACATTTCAATTTGCTTAACCAGTTCAAACATGGTAACGACCCAATCAACACAGATTATCAAGATTTGTTTTGGCCAATGACATTTAACACACATAGTAAAAGTGTAATTATTGGATGCCATTCGCATGAAGTGTATGAAAAACTGGTCCATGAATGACAGAAATTAGAAAACATAGAGATGGCTAACTACGCTATCTCTATGTTTACTTTTTACTTGATGAAGTTTCGAATTAAGAACTATAAATCAACTTAAGATTAATTCTTAACACGTTTTGAAATAATGTAATTTCGAACCGTTGCTTGAAAGAAAAATAATAAACCAATAATTAACAACGGAATGTATATCACAGTGCTATCTGTAAACCCTGAATTTATTCTTCGCCAAGTGATTTCAGATTGATGTGTTTTGTAATACTCTTTGTAAACTTTAAGATTATCTCTTCCTGGGTCATACCCAAGTTCCCCATAAATGGTAGTACCACAAGTCATGAACTTATCAATATCAGATGCATCAGCACTAAAAGCATGACCTGTACCCGCAACTATTGAAGAGTTTTTTTCTACTCTTTGATTTCCAAATTTATAACCACCTTGTTTTTCAAATTCAATGGTTCCATCAATTGCTGCTTGATTTAAACGTTCTGCAGTTGTTTTGGTTTTGGTTACTTTATCAATGTCTGAGGCTGCAGCACTAAAGCCAGTTCCTTTACCTGATTGTAACACAGCTTTATCATAACCACCTTTTTGTGCAAATTCAGTTGTTGCTTTTTGGTTTGCTTCTAACAATCTTTTTGATAAGTCCTCACTTTTAGTTAAAGACTTTACTATTTTATCTTGTGGCATAGCGAGTATTTATAAGTTCATTAATTTCTTTTTAAACTCGGTAAACTCCTCTTCTGAAATCACACCTAAATCAAGAAGTTCTTTCATTTTTTTTAAATCATTAATTTGTTTATCAATTGAATTGTTTATTTCAGGTGCTACAATTGTTTCTTGCAATTCAGGTGAATTACTCTTAAACAACTCTCCATTCAAATACTTTCTACCTAACACAAAGATTAATGGAATTATTACATAAAGTGTAAATTCAAACAAATCATAATGAAGACCGTAATCAACACTCCAACGATCAAAAATCCAAAAACCTTCCCATTCAAACGGATAACGAAACGACGATTCTATACTATTATCACTGATAATCAAAAGAAAAACATGAAACAAAATCCAAATGGCAAAGATTAAATTTTTGATTTTGCTGTCAATACTATTTACATACTGCTTTACTTTAGAAGACAAGGTGAATTTTATTGTAAGTGGTTGTTTGTTAGTTTCTGCATTGATTGGAACTTCAATAACATTTCTTGGTACTCGAATTTTCTTTTCTCTTTTGTTAAAGCGTAACACACCCAAATATAAAAGCCATGACATAAATGGTATTACTGCAGCACCTACTAATGCACCAATACTATACGTAACAACCATTCCAAATGTAGGTGTTGTAATTTCATCTAATTCAAAGTCATAATAATTTTTGGTAATTGAAAAATTAATTACTTTGTACAAAAAGTATAAAAAACTTAAAATTGTTATTACCCAAATTGTTTGTTTAAATTTTTTCATACTGCTACTACTTTCCATTTTCATTTCCATTTTTCAGCATTTTTTGCACCTCATCATTGAATGTAAATACCGCAGTTGCGCTATATCCTTTTTGTTTAATGTAAGGATTCTCTTTATCAACTCCCATTTTGTTTTCTGGTGGATAATCATCGATAACCAATGAAATATTTACAACTCCTTTTGTCCATCGATATGAACGATAAAATGTTGTCCCTGGCTTTCTATTGAAGTCTCCTGAATAATTTTTACTATCATACTTTCTTGCACCAAATTTTTGTTCGAAGTATTTAATTACTTGTTTCACTTCTTTTTCATTAAGTGCAGTAATAAATGTTTCACTACAATTTTCATATAGTTCTTCGAAGTTTCTATCATCAATATTTACGACTTGACCTTCTTGATAATAGAAATCATTTTGACCTTCTCCATTATATACTAATCTAGAAATCGGTGGATTATTAACACTTTTAAAACTTAAATTCAATTCATTGATTACAGATTTGTTTGATTCACTTGAAAATAGATAACAAGAAGAAAAGACTCCATCATCAATGTTTTTAAATTTATCAATGACAAGTGTTTCTCCAAAATGATTAAACGAAACAAATGGTTGACCTTCTTCAAACGAATTTCCAGAATCATCAAAATGGACCAATTCATCTGTATTTACTGTACGAAGATATTTACCATCTGTTAATACATAAAAAACTAATGGATTATCTGTTGGTACAACTCGAGGTTTATCTTTTAATGGTTTGATGTATTTTGAAAATTCTTCATTTAAAATATACTCAAAACTATGCGGCTCAAAAAATTCCAAAGCATGTTGAAGATACCAAGTGTTACATTTTTTACAGTAGTAATTTGGAATCGCATGACCGTATGTAATTTTGTATTTATTGAGTTCTAAATTTTCAAGATTGGGATAAACACCTAATCTAAACCCATTAATTAATTCTGGATTTTGTTCTAAATCTGCATTTTTCAAATCCTCCAAGGATTCAATTTTAGAGGTGCATGAAACCAATGTAGTAATCAGAAACATTGCAACAATGTATAATTTACTTTTCATTAATCGTTGAATTCTATACGTAAAAATGATATGATGCAGAAGTTGTTTTGGTAATGACAATCGTTTTCGCTTCAGCATATTGGTCGGTATTAATGGCTGTTGTTATAAACACAGATTTAACTGTTATGTCTTTACCAATAATAGTTCCGCTACCTGAAAGTGTTTGCGTTGTTGTTAGAGTGCCATTTACGGTTTTAGAATATTGGTACTCATCAACATTAAAATTAGTACCTGTTATTTTTAATGGCGTTGTTACAAATCCACCTCCAGATAAAATTGAATTTCCATTTCCATCTTTTCCAAGAATTGCTACTCCCATATCTGGTTGAGTAGATAATGAACTCATCGAAGGAATTAAATCCCCATTTTTATTATAGTACTTTGTTTCAGTTGTTGAAGTACCTGTCCCTGTATATTGACCATAACTTAATGAGTTGGTGTTGGTATTAGTAGTGTTTGTTGTCGATGATGGCGTTGTTGTTTCTTTTTTACAAGCAACCAGCGTAGTTAATACTACTGCTGAAATAATTAAAAATGTTTTTTTCATAGATTTTTGTTTATGTGCGATAATGCACGTTGAATAATTTTTTCGCTTCTAAAGTAGTAAGAAAATCCAATAACTCGTATAATCGTGTTAGTTGTTTTCAAATGGTTATTTTCAATTTACAACCATGTTACAGGATGCAAAAGACAAATCATTTGGAGAATACATAAAGCACTTAAGAAAGTGTAATGGTATGACTCAAGTTGATTTAGCTGTAAATCTCAATAGTAATTACCAAAACATATCTTCTTTAGAAAGAAACAAGTTTGGTCCATCTTTAGCATACTTGTACAAGTTAGCAGATGCATTCAATATGTCCATTGTAGAATTCATTCAAGGATTCGAAGACTTTAAAAATCAGAAGTAACAACACCTTTTTTATGTGGTCGTTTTGGTGTATGTTTTCATTACCCACCACAGAATCATAATTCAGGTTTCCTCATCAAAAAAAATTACCAATTATAGCATATAGTTATAATCCGATGTGTTGAAGTACTTCTATATCTGCACCCCCCATACTTCAAAAATTAGTGGTTACCCCTTTACAAACACTCAACGATGAAAAATGTTGATACAGTAGATGTCATTTCTCTTCTGTGGATGACAATAGCTTTTATGTTGATGTTTGAAATAAAGTAGGTTTCTTCTAAAGAGAAGAGGAAAGGAGAATTCACTTCTCATTACATTCTTTTAATGTAGAACCTATGAAATCTACATTAACTAATTCTTCAATGGGTAATCAATAGATTGCTTCGCAATTTAATAACTATATCCTTTTTTTTCTCCAGTGCTTGTGGTTACGAACATCCAATCAGCACAATAGAAATTTCTTTAAACACAATAAATAAAAAATAGTTATTATGAATACATCTAACAATTTAATGTCTGTACGCGAGGTTAAACTAAAATATATTCCACATTCAGGAATACTAAAAAGGAAGAATATTTCAAGCGCACACGATGCTTTTTTGCTACTTTTAGAGGGATACGATAGGAATACAATAGGTATGCAAGAACAGTTTATTGTACTCCTTATGAATCGTGCAAATAAGCCATTGGGAATTTACAAAGCATCAACTGGTGGTATTACTGGTACAATGGTTGACATACGTTTAATTATGACTGCAGCATTGAAGTCGCTTGCTACTGGCATAATCATTTCTCACAACCATCCATCTGGAAATCAGAAATATAGCGATTTAGACCTTGCGTTAACAAAGCAAATCAAAGAAGCTTGTAAGATTTTGACAATCGACTTACTTGACCACATAATCGTAACACCACACCACGATTTTTTCTCTTTCGCTAATGAAGGATTACTCTAACTATTTTTTAGTTAGTAATAAAAATGGCTGTAATAATTTAATTACAGCCTTTTTTTTCATCAATTGAACTTATTAATTTTGAGGTTCA
>CANGOA010000125.1 GCA_947455255.1 Flavobacteriia bacterium
GTATAGTTGAAGATTGTAACTGGATGGCAATTGATTGTGCCCCCCTTACAATTACTGGTGAAAATCATTTAGTACAAAATAATACATTCAAAAATGCACCTAGATCAATAATTATTCATAGAAAATTAAAGAAAAGTAAAATTTTATATAATGAAATTTCGACCGGAGGTACATTATGTGACGATTTAGGTTTAACTTATTGTTATGATACAGATGGTGAAAACACTGAAATTGCATTTAATTATTTACATAATAATGGAGCTAAAACAAACGGTGCAGGTATTTATTTAGACGAAAATAATTCCAACCATATTATCCATCACAATATTGTAGCCAATTGTTTGGTTGGAATGAACATAAATAAACCTAGCGTTAACACATATATTTTCAATAATACTTTATATAAAAACATTTTTTCAATGGGAGCTTGGGGAAATGCTGGCGAATTAACTAATGTTTATACGTTTAATAATCTTACTGATTCCGACAAAAAACAAGGATGGAATTACGATGCTTTTTATGGTACTCAAATAGATTCTAACTATTTATACACAAATAATATTTTCAACGATCCTATCAATAATAATTTTGAACTAAAACCTAATTCGATTGCTATAAACTCAGGAATAAAAAACGAATTAACCGTTGACTATTTAGGCACCTTACCAGACAAAGGAGCTTTGGAATTTGGAAAATCAGCTTGGAAAACTGGATCTTCTATTGTACTTCAAAATGTAAAAAATCAAATCCCTTACCCTGTATCAAATTTATCAATTGTAAAAAACACAAATGATTCAACATTTTTAAAATGGAAATATATACATGGTAATATTGATAGTTTTTATGTACAAAGAAAAATATCCACCGATACTGATTATACAACTTTAAAAACAGTAGACTCAACAATTTTTCACTATAATGATACAATAAAAACACTTGGAGAATATAGGTATCAAATTATTGCAAAGAATATAAATGGAAAATCTGAACCTTCAAATAGTGTTGAAATTTTCAAAAAAAACATTGATTTTCATTCTGTCATTTTAGATGCAGAAAACAACGATATTCAAAATGGAACTGTCATCTCTGAAGAAACCCTTGGCTTTATAGATAATAAAGATTGGATATCATTTAGACAAGTAAATTTTGGTGATACTACTTTAGATGCTTGTAAAATTAAATTCGCTGTTCCATGTGAATATTCTTGGCAAAATATTCAAATTAGAAAAGATGGATATATGGGAGAAATCATTGGTGAATATATAACGGAGAATACTGGTGGTTGGGATAAATTTGAACTAAAAGAATTTCCTATAAAACCTACATCTGGTACACATGACATTTATATTAAATTTAAAGGCAAATTTGGCATTGGAACAATCGATTGGTTTTTATTATATAATTCGAATGGAGAAGTTAAAAACTCAATTCATCACAATAGTAAGTGTCCTGAGCCATTTTTATCAAATACTGATATTCCAGTGAAACTTTTTCCAAACCCAGGAAATGATTTACTTCGTGTAAGTTTTGAAAATAAAGAACTAGCAAGCGCCACTGTAGAAATTTATAACACAATCGGACATAAAATTTCAACACAATCCTATACGGAATTATATCCTGGAGAAATCGAATTATATATCAATTCGAAAGAAATGGATCTTGAGTTAAAAAGCGCTTTTTATATTATCAAAGTAAACATTGAAAGCGAATACCACAACCAAGAAACAATCTTAAAATATATTCGATTGTAATTAAATTGTTAGATTAATAAAATTGAGAAAATCAGTAGCTTAATAATTGTATTTTGTTTTCCTTCATCGAGGAGGCATTAAGGGAAGGACAAAAAATATTGATAATCAAATAAAATAACTCAAACTTAATTTAATCAGTTACTAAAACGGTATTTTAATATACAATAAATTGCTCTGAACCCATCACGCCAACCAATTTTTTTGCCTTCTTCATAAGTTCTTCCATAATAAGAAATACCAACTTCGTAAATGCGAATTTTCGAGATTTTAGCAATCTTTGCTGTAACTTCTGGTTCAAAACCAAAACGTTTTTCATTTAATTTAATGGATTGAATCAAATCAGTTTTAAATAACTTATAACATGTTTCCATGTCAGTCAAATTAAGATTAGTCATCATATTCGATAACGTAGTCAAGAATTTATTGCCTATAGTATGCCAAAAAAACAAAATACGATGAGGATTACCCCCAATAAATCTTGAACCATAGACAACATCTGCAAAACCATCTAACACAGGCTTTAGCAATATATTAAATTCTTGAGGATCATATTCTAAATCTGCATCTTGAACTATACATAAGTCTCCGGTAGCTTTCGAAATTGCTGTGTGAATAGCTGCACCCTTACCCATATTTACATCATGTTTATAATAAGAAATAGGTAGATTTGGATTGAGTAATATATAATTATTAATAGCTTCTTCTGTCTCATCTTTAGAACAGTCATTAACTATAATTAATTCTTTAGTTACCCCTTGAATTAATTCAACAGATTTTATCTTATCCAAAATTAAATGAATAGTTCTAGCTTCGTTATAAGCAGGAATTAGAATTGAAAGTTTCTTCATAACAACTACATTAAATAAAAAAAGCCTCACGTTTTGTAAGGCTTTTTCAGCGGAGAGTGAGGGATTCGAACCCCCGGAACCTCGCAGTTCAATAGTTTTCAAGACTACCGCAATCGACCACTCTGCCAACTCTCCGGGGTAAAATTAGTAATAGTTTCTGAATTGACAAGTAAAATGGAAGAAAAAAGTATGTACATTTGAAATAAATGTAAAAAAATTATGAAATTATTACTTACAGCTATATACATATCTCTAACAATCAATTGCTTATCCCAAAACATTTCCTTCGAGGGTGATATAATTAATTATTATGAAAATGGTTCAATTAAAGAAAAAGGAAAAATGACAAATGGCCAAAAACAAGGAGAATGGATTTACTATTTTATTACCTCACAAATTAAGGAAAAATCTAGATATCTAAATAATAAATTAGAAGGGGAGTATGTTGAATATTTCTCAAATGGAAATATAAAAAATAGAAGATATTATACTTTAGGAATTTTACACGGCGAATTCATTAGTTATTATGAAGATGGAGTAGTTCAAGAAAAAGGTAAGTATAATCATGGAGAATTAATCGAAGAATATACTAACTATTATCCTAACGGAAAAATCAAAACTACAGGAAACTATGAAAATGGAAATAAAACTGGCGAATGGATATTTAGATTTGAAAACTCCCAACTTGAACAAATAGGAAATTATGTAAACAATTTAAAATCTGGAAACTGGACTTTTTATTTTAATGATGGTACTTTGAAAGAAAAAGGTATATATACGAATAATTTGGAAGATAGTACTTGGACATATTATTATCCAACAGGCGAAACAGAAATGACAATTCATTTTACACTCGGTAAAAAAGACGGAGAAAGAAAAATATTCTACAGAAACGGTCAGGTTGAAAAAACAGAATCCTATGTAAATGATGATGAAACTGGAAATTGGCTGAAATATTACGAAACAGGACAAATAGCTGAAAAGGGTAGATTTAACCACTGGAAAAAAGAAGGCGAATGGATATTTTACTATGCTAATGGAAACATTAAAGAAAAAGGTAATTTCATAAATGATCAACGAACAGGTTATTGGGAAACTTTTTTTGATACAGGTGTTATGTCTTCAGCGATGAATTATAACCAAGGAAAATTAAATGGCGAATATATTGATTATTACTTAGATGGACGATTAGAAGGTAAAGGAATGTATTTGAATGATAAACAAGAAGGATTATGGTTGTATATATTTTACCTAAACGATGAAATAATCGAATCAAGAGGAACTTTTAAACAAGGTAAAAAAATGGACGATTGGGTAGTTAACAAACGAAAAGACTAAACTATTTTACTTATTGAACAACCGATGATTCAACTCTGAGTATTTAAGAGTTCCTTTAAAATATCTTGCCCATAAGATGCTCCCATTGTACATACCTTTATTATTAAAATTTTCTAGTTTTTGCTGTTTGAGTTGGCTTCTTTTAACAAGCATTTTTGGTAATTTTTTATAATAATCTCGATGTGCTTTTAACACAGACAACGTGTGTATCGGTGACCCTTTAACTAAAAATAATACTCCAGCAATTCCATCTAAAAATAAACGGTACAATATTTTCAAAAATAATACTCCATCATAATTTTTAGTAATCATAAATAAACTATTGCGAAAATTTAAATATGTTTTTTTAGGAGAGTTATATGACAATGTTCCGCCACCAACATGATATACAACTGAACTTGGGACAACCTTAAATGAATAGCCTCTTTTTTTTATTCTCCAACACAAGTCTATTTCCTCCATATGAGCAAAAAAATCTTCATCAAAACCACCTACCTCATGAAAAATACTTGATTTAATTAATAAACAAGCACCTGACCCCCAAAATATTTCTTGTTCATTGTCATATTGTCCATTGTCAATTTCTGTTAAATCGAAAATTCTACCTCTACAAAACGGAAAAAAGTTACGATCTAAGAAACCTCCAGAAGCACCTGCATGTTCAAAAACAGTTTTATTAGAATAGGAAAGTACTTTAGGTTGACAACCAGCAACATTTTCATTTTGTAATGACAAAATTAATGGATTTAACCATCCTTTTGTAACTTCAATATCACTATTTAACAATAAGTAATAGGTACTTTCGATTTGAGATAACGCTTCATTATATCCTTTTGCGAACCCTCCATTTTCATTGTTTATTACAATTTCAATTGCTGGGTAGTATGTTTTCAAAAACGAAATTGAATCGTCTGTTGATTGATTATCAGCAACAATAATTCGACTTTCAGGACTAAAACGAACAACTGAAGGTAGAAAGTTTTCTAAATGAATTTTCCCATTATAATTTAAGATTACGATAGCAATATCAGACTGCATAATTAATATTGTTGAAATACATCAGAACTTTCACCTCCATAATGGTCTTTATTTCCATCATTCGGATCATCAATATTTTGATTTGGAGAATTCCTTTTAGTAAGCAGTTGTTGCCATCTGTAATTTTTTAATTCACCTTGCATATCACTATGTAGTAACTGATAATGATTATTTACTAAATCTGGATTATAAAAAATAAAACGTTTATTAGAAAATTGTTTGATTTTATCATATTGCCAAATTTCATAAGGATATTCAGAAGGGGATGTTTCACGTGTTGCGATTGCTGTTGGAGCACCATATTTTAAATATACACGCCCTCGGTCAGTTTCATATCCTTTAAAAATAGAAGTACTATAAGTTCTTTCAACCATTTTCACTTGCTCTTTATATTTTAACCAAGCGCTAGTTGCATTTATTCTACCAGCTGTTGTTATCCAAAAAGATTGAATATATTTTCTTATTTTGGCAATATCATGCTCTTTTATTATTTTGCTAATTATCGGTACTTCCATAGAATTAGCTACAGGTATAATACTTGCTAAATAGTATTCTAAACTATCGTTTGGAACACTAGACTGAAAAATTGGATCCAACACTATATTGTCGGAAGAAATAAAATCAGGCAAGTCATTAGTTCTATCAAAATAATAAGAAGAAGAAGTCAATACTAAAGAATCTTTCATTAATAAGTACACTAACCTGTAACTACCTGACGGTAAAAGAGATATGTCGTTTTTTTGAATGATAGGCGTTACTTTAGATACAACTACATCGACAGTATTGGCAAATTGTTCTTTTTCTATTTTATTATCCATTGAATAAAATACGGTTTTTAGCCTCAGTAAAGTACTATCATTTTGCGGATTATAAATTTCTAAATACGTAGGTAAAAACAAACAATCAGATGGAAAATAATTTACTAATCGAGGAAATAAATCATATCCAGATTTTGAGAGTATATTTTCTTCCTTTGATTCTCTGATATTATCACATATTTGAATATCAGAAATGGCAAAATTACTATGAAAATCTGGTACGTGTATTTTTTGTCTTGAAATTATTGGATCTAATGTTGAATTAGCATCTTTAAAAGACAAAATTAGATCATAATTTCCAGGTTTAATATTTAATCTACGAACATCAAAAAAATCATCATTTAAACTATCTTGAAATCTAGGAGATTCAATAAAATATTGTTTATTTATAATCTTATTTGTATCCTTTAATATCATAATTTGTACTTTAACTCTTGAACTATGCCAATTATTATTAGTAATTATTTCGAGATTTTGTGTGTCGAATTGAAATTTAAACTCAATATACTCACCAGATGTTGGGTCGTAAAAAAAATTATAATCTGTAAATACTTTTAACGATTTTTTTATTTGACTAAATCCGAAAAAAGTAAAAAACAAACTAATTAATACTACATATATGTATTTCATACTATAAAGATACTTATAAAGTTATAAATTGTCCAATTTTAGCAATTCATCTCTTAATCTAGCAGCCTCAATAAAATCCAATTCTTTTGCAGCTTTTTTAATTTTAATATTTAACTGATATTTTTTTTCATCTAATTGTGCTTTAGTTTGATATTGAAATTCTGGTTCAGCAGCCATTAACTGATTATGCTTTTCGGAAAGATAAAGTTGATGTAATTGTTCATCTGTTGTAGCAACAGTAGTAGATTCCATAATACTGTTTTTACTTTTATTTAATGCAGTTGGTATAAGACCATTTTGTAAATTATATTCTATTTGCATTATACGTCTTCGTGCTGTTTCGTCAATAGTCAGTTTCATAGAATTTGTTAATTTATCTGCATACATAATAACAAAGCCATTAACATTTCTTGCTGCTCTACCTACTGTTTGGACTAAAGAACGCTGATCTCTCAAAAAACCTTCTTTATCAGCATCTAGAATCGCAACAAGTGAAACTTCAGGTAAATCCAAACCTTCTCTTAATAAATTAACTCCAATTAAAACATCAAAAACACCTAAACGTAATTGTCTTAATATTTCGACTCTTTCTATAGTGTCAATATCGCTATGGATATATCTACATGCTATTCCAATTTTATCTAAATATTTTTGTAGCTCTTCAGCCATTCTTTTTGTTAAAGTTGTAACTAATGTTCTTTCTGATAAATTTATTCGATTATGAATCTCATCTATTAAATCATCCATTTGATTAATACTAGGTCTAACCTCAATTATTGGATCTAACAAACCTGTTGGTCTTATTAATTGTTCTACAACAATTCCTGTTGATTTAATCAATTCATAATCGGCAGGAGTTGCAGAAACATAGATTGTTTGATTTATAATACTTTCAAATTCTTCAAATTTTAATGGACGATTATCCATCGCTGCTTGCAATCTAAAACCATAATCAACTAAATTAATTTTCCTAGCTCTATCTCCTCCATACATAGCTTTAATTTGAGGTAAAGTAACATGACTCTCATCTATAACCATAAGATAATCAGAAGGAAAATAATCTAGTAAACAGAAAGGTCTAGTCCCAGGATCTCGTTGATCAAAATATCGTGAATAATTTTCAATTCCTGAGCAATAACCCAATTCACGAATCATTTCTAAATCATACGAAACACGTTCATAAAGACGTTTAGATTCTTCAATTTTACCTATATTTTTAAACGCTTCAACTTGTACAACCATATCCAATTGAATTTGATCAATTGCACGATTAATCGTTTCTGGACTTGAGACAAAAATATTAGCTGGATATAAGTTAATATCCTCAAGAATTTCAATTTTAGACGATGTCATCGGTTCGATTGAGTAAATATTTTCGAGATCATCTCCAAAAAAGTCAAAACGTATAGCGTAATCGGCATAGGCTAAATAAACGTCGATTATATCACCTTTAACTCTGAATGTTCCTCGTTTAAAATCATCGACTGAACGCGAGTATAAATTTTCAACTAATCTTAAAAGGAATTTATTTCGACTATACTTTTCACCTTTTTTTAAATATAGGATACTATTTTTAAATTCATTTGGATTTCCAATTCCATATAAACATGAAACGGAAGATATAACTATTACATCTTTTCTACCCGAGAGTAATGCGGAGGTTGCAGACAAGCGTAATTTTTCAAGTTCATCATTTACAGCCAAATCTTTTTCTATGTATGTTCCAGTGACTGGTAAAAATGCTTCTGGTTGATAATAATCATAATAGGAAACAAAATATTCAACCGAATTATTAGGGAAAAATTGTTTAAACTCACCATATAATTGAGCAGCTAATGTTTTGTTATGTGATAATATTAGTGTAGGCTTACATACTTCTTTTATCACGTTAGCTATAGTAAATGTTTTACCACTACCAGTAACTCCTAATAAAGTCTGATATTCAGAACCATTATAAATACCCTTAACAAGTTGATCAATAGCAGATGGCTGATCTCCAGTTGGTACATATTCTGAAACTAATTGAAAATCCATATATAAATATAATAAATATAATGGAATTAAAATTCAAACAATATCTAAGAAGAAATAATACAACAAATTTATTAGCTGTAGATATATCTAAAAGTATGATTATTCAAGAAGAAATAGAATGCTCATCAATAGTTTTTTTAAACAAATTATTGACTTAAGCCCTGAAAATTTTCAATAATTATCGCATAAAAAAACCCGACTCTATACAGAATTGGGTTTTATAAAAGTGGCGTCGACTTACTCTCCCACGGTCAAAACCGCAGTACCATCAGCGCAATCAGGCTTAACTTCTCTGTTCGGAATGGGAAGAGGTGGACCATGATGCAATAGACACCTAAAATCGTTGCTACAAGTAGCTAATA
>CANGOA010000126.1 GCA_947455255.1 Flavobacteriia bacterium
AAATATCCAGCTTCTGAAAGTGCAGTTGCAGTATCATTGTTTACTCTTAGTGCTGGAGCACGAAAGGAAATTACCTCTTGACCTGAAATGTTTTCAAGCAAATCTTTCGATTCTTTTAAGTGACGTAATTGTTTTTCATATGGCATAACATCAAATCCATTTTTCTTGATATGAGACATGCCATGACTTGCTACTTCATGACCATCATTTATTATCATTTTCACGACATCAGGGACTAAATTAGCTATATACCCTGTAAAGAAAAATGTGCTTTTGACATTAAATTTGGCATATAGGTCAAGTAATGCTGGCATACCTTCTTTATACACTTTTATTCCCGTTTCATCACGTAACGAATTATGCCAAATTGAAGTTGTTTCAACATCATTGGATAATAAACAATATTTATCTTTCATCTTAGAAAATTCAATTTGCAAAAATATTTAAATTTTAGCGTAATTTACTGTTTGACTGAATTATATTTAGAAATACTTTGAGGATAATTTGAAATAAAGTCGATCAAAAAACGTGTAACATCAATATTTTCGTCAATTAATTTTTTGTTTGCTTTATTAATTTTCTCATATAGTAGAGTATCATTCAACAATTCTTTGGTTTTTTCTAACACACCTTCTCCATTTCTATAATGATATACTAAACCATAAGCTTCTTGCTCATCAATTGAGCCTGCTTCCATTGTATTGATGTAAATAGCGGGTGTTCCTAATACTGCACATTCAGAAGCCATAGTTGCTCCCTCACCAATAAAAAGCTTAGTATATGATAGAACATCATGCATGTCTGAAGGGTCAATTTTAATCTGATATTGCTTGAATTCATCTGGTAGTTGACCTTCTGCAGAAATAAATACTTTACCAATTTTACTCAAGAAATCGATCAACTGTCTTTTTTGATTATGGGTTAATCCCTTTTGACCAACATCATGTGTAGCGTTCCAAGATATAAATCGCAGTAAAAAAAACGGTTCATTATTTTCAAGTCCAAGTTTATGAAAAATACTATCAGAAGGTATAAACCAATTTGGATGAAGGTAAGCTAGTTCATGATATCCTTTATAAAACAATTGTTTTTTACCATATCTTTCTTTGAATGAAGTTGAAGTAAGTATTGTTTTTGTAAAAGGTTTGTAAATCCTAACTTGTTCAATATTTCCTGTATCCTCAAATGCAATATTTGGTTTTCTATAAACAAAAGAGGCTAAAGCATTATATATCGATCCATGACTCAAAAATACATCTGGTTTAAATTTAAAACTTGTTAGAATAGATTTTAAAGTAAATTTGAAGAGTCCTTTAATTTTGCCAAACTTTGAATTATAATGTTTACCATAATTTATAAAATTAAAACCCTCATTTTCTAATAATCTTACTTCAAATTCCTTGTCTCGAACAGTAAAAATAACCTCATTTTTATTTTTTATCATTTCATGTGCGAAATGTTTAAATAAATGCACATGACCTGGGTGTCCTATATCGATTAAAATTCTCATTTTTTAATTTTTTGAATTAATTTAAGAGCAAATTTACCTAGCTTAAACAAAAAAGGTTTAGATATATAAATAAAACGTCCATGTTCAACTAATTCTCCTCCAAATTCAGCTTTATATTTACGAACACCATATTCTTCATTTGGTTTTCCTGCCCCCATAAAATCAACAGCATTAAGCCCGTTTTCTATTCCAAATTCAATTGCTGCAACAATTGCTAAATGTGTTGCGAATATTTTTTTGTTATAATCTCTTATGCTACAATAATAAAGTGTGTAAATATTTTTTGTCGGATAAAATAGGCAAAATGCACCACCGATAACTATGTTATTGTGTTTAACAATGATCACTTTACCGTATTTAGAATTGTATATTGCTTTAAAATAAGAGAGGGTAGGTAGAGGAACTTTGACACGTGTTTTATATAATTCTTGAAGAATTAAATATAATTCTTCAACTTCATTCACTGAAGAAGCTAATCCGTATGAAGCGCCTTCATTAATTGACATTTTAATCTCTCTACGACGATTGTATTTCATCGAGATTAATATATCATCCAATGATTTATTTTGAAGTGGTAAAATAAAATTTAAATATGGTAAATAGTTCCATTTATTTGCTTCAAAGATTGGTTTTTGATTAGAATAATCAAAAAAATTCCTTGTTTCTATATATATTACTCTATGTCTTAATTTTTTAACAATAAAACTCAAAAAATCAGTTAATTCTATACTTGATACTTTATCGTCAACATAACCTCCATATATAATTGCTCTTTTTGTGAAAAAAGCTTTTATACCTTTTTCTTTTTGTATAGTAACTAAACAACAAATTTTGATTTTATCTTCAAGTATTCCACAAAATTGATGTGTTTCAATAGATTTAGAATTTAAAGCAATTTGAAGATATTCAGTACTTTGAAATGGTGATGCATTACTTTTTACATGAATAAAATGTTCCCAAGAATCTTGGTTTATTTCCTTGTTTTGTATAAATTTCATTTTTCTCTTAATCAATAAATTTTCTAAACCATAATTCAAGATTCACCCATTTCCATATTTCTCGAGCGATATTTATTTCTCGATTTAGGTGTTTTTGGTATTGTTTCACGGCAACGAGTGGGTCAATAATTCCTCGGTTATTAAAAGAATCAGAATTTAATATTTCCCATATGATTTTTTGAAAATCTTCTCTTCTGAACCATTCATCTTCAGGAGTTTCAAATCCGACTTTATCTTTACGAAGTCTAATTTCTGAAGGTACTATATTTTTAATTGCTTCTCTTAAAATAGTCTTGGTCATACCATGATCTATTTTAAACTTTTCATCCATAAAAATAGATCTTTCAATTAATCTATAATCTAGAAAAGGGTTTCTTGATTCAATCCCGAATCGCATACTATTACGATCATCCCATTTTAATAAATGTTCTAATTTATACTCAAAATGATTTAATAGACTTTCATTCAATGTTTCAGAACCGAATAACTTTGTTGGCACCGAAGAAGTTTTAAAAAAAATATTTGAGAAATCAGCATATAATACACCTTTTTCAGAAACTTTCATTTTTGATTGTAATCGTTTCGGTAATGTAAAATAAATAAACGATTTAAGAGCAAAAGTTGATTTATAGGTTTTGTAATAATTGATATTTTCACGTATCAACTTTAGCCATTTAAATTTTTTAAAAAGTACTAAGAAATAGTTTCCGAAAAAGTAATGATATCCAGCAAGATGTTCATCTGCACCTTGACCGTTAAGCATTACTTTAACACTTTCATTAGCTTCTTTCATAATACTATAACTAGCATAAATACTTGTTGTTCCGAAAGGTTCTTGTTGTGCTTCAATAAATTTATCTAAGTCGGTCAGTAAGTTTTCAGGTGTTGGAAAAATAAAATGCATATTAGACAACTTTCCTTTGAATAAATCAATAAACTTACTCTCATCACCTGTTTGATTTTCGCCATAAACTGCTGAAAAAGTGTTTACATCAGATTTGTTAAAGTCGCTCATTAACATTCCCGCAATAGTTGATGAATCAAGACCACCACTTAATGTTAATCCAACAGGAACATCGCTCCTTAATCTTAATTTAATAGAATCTTTTAACGAATTATAATATTGTTCTGCATTTGTAAATGAATTTTTTGCCTCTTTTTTAAGATCATACCAACGTTTAAGTTCAATTTTTTTATTTTTAATTGTTAAAAAAGATCCATGATTTAATTTCTTTATTCCTTTAAAAAAAGTATCATCATCATGATCTGTCCTATTAAAAATCAAATAGTCATAAATACGTTGATAATCTGGAGTAGGTTTTTCATTTAAAACAGATAAAATTGAAATTGGTTCGGAAGAAAATAAAAAACGAGATTCATCTTGATAATAATAAAATGGTTTCACACCAAATCGATCTCTTGCACAGAATAATTCGTCGAGATCTATATCATAAATTGCAAATGAAAACATTCCATTAAATTTATGCATACACTCTTTACCCCATTTTAAATAAGAATACATAAGTACTTCTGTATCAGAAGATGTTGAGAAATTGTATTCATTCTTTAATTCTTCCTTAATCTCTAAATAGTTGTATATTTCTCCATTAAAAACCAAAATATATCGATTATCTATAGCATAAAACGGTTGATTAGCATTCGTTGATAAATCAATAATACTTAATCTAGTGTGTCCAAGTGCAACTTTGTCCTTAATATATATTCCATCTCCATCTGGTCCTCGGTGTTTAATACTCTGCACCATTTTTTTAATATCAATTTCCGATACATTATCATTATTCAATTGAAAAATTCCTGTAATTCCACACATTTTATTTACTGATTAAAGATGAATAGATAGAATTAATTTTCATTGCAATTTTAGATTCCTCTAAATGGCTAATTACTTCTCTACCATTTGATTTTTCGAAATTAAGAGCCTCACTGATGATTAAACTTAATTTTAATGCATCAAAAGGTGTTATGTAACAATTTTTTGCATTTTGTATATTTTTTTTAACATCACCTACATCCGTAGAAATAACCACTCTATTAGCAGCTAAAGTTTCTTTGATAAAGTTCGGTGAACCTTCATGTAAACTTGTAAGTAAACATACATCTGCAGCATTATAATATAAATTAAGAGTATCTTGAGATATATTAAATACAACTAAAAGATCTACATTATCTAATAAATCTGTAGCTTCTTTTGCCAGCTTATAATTTTTTTCTAAACGACTAGGGTCCGATGCAAAGAGTACAATTTTTTTAGTTAAATCTAATCCTAATTTTATTCTAGCTTCTTGTTTGTCTATCGGATAAAATTTAGAAAAGTTAATACCATTTGGTAAAATAGTATAATTTTTACCTTTTTTTAAATAAGGTATCATTGTTGAACTTTTTACAATTACATGGTCAAATTTATAATATGCAAACCATTTTGTTGTTTTAACAATTAAGTTATCTAATATTTTATCTTTAGTTTTTAAGCAAACATCACCTATTATATCAGTCCCCATAAATGAGACAATTAGTTTAGCTTTTCCTTTAGCAAAAAAAGAAACTATACCACAGATACCATAATGTGCATGTATAATATCAATTTGTTGATCAGATACAATTTTTTTTATTTTTTTAATATTACTTATGTATCCTAAGATGCCTTTTCCTAATAATGGAAAATAACTGATATTTACACCAATATTTGATAAAGACTCGCCCTGATTCAGAACTAGTATACTTTGTTTTCCTTCATTAATATTAGCGCTCGAAACAAATAAAACTTTCATATCATTCCATTATTTTATTAAGCATTATCATTCCCCAAATAAAATTCCCATTGTCTTTTTGACCAGTATTATTTTGATTTACAATAGAATTTATTATTTTTTTGTCTAATATTTCATTGATATTTTTCAAATTATTTTCTAAAAAAGAATTATATGCTCCATCTTTAAACCATTCCCTTAATGGGACTCCAAAACCTTTTTTTGGTGCATTTAAAATTGATTCAGGTAACATTTTACCTATAGAATTTCTCAAAACTGATTTTCTTTCCCAACCTTGCATTTTCACATTTTTATCTACTTGAACCATAAATTCAATGAGTCTATGATCTAAAAAAGGAACTCGTGCTTCTAAAGAATATGCCATACTCATTCTATCCACTTTTACTAAATAATCATTTGGTAACTCATGTTTAAAATCCAAATACATCATTTTATAGAAATCATCTTTATAAGTAGATTTTGACATAATGTCGCTCATATATTCCTCTACAGTAATCTTATTAGGTAGGGTAGAGGTCATCTTTTTGATTTGATTTAAATCCGTATAAGCCATTTTTTGTGCCATACGAGGTACAAATTCCAATTGTGATGTTTGGAGGATGTTATTTATTTTGTTAAATTTATATCTGATTTTTCCTTTACTTAATTTAGAAACTACTGTATTAGAGCCTATAGCAAAATTTATTAGAGGACTCGGAAATTGATTGATTAGATTAGAAAGTTTAATTCCCTGATAGGATTTATATCCAGAAAGTACTTCGTCACCACCATCACCTGTTAGAACCATTTTTACATTTTCTGCGGCAAACTTAGATACATAACCAGTTGGAATAGCGGAAGAATCCCCAAAAGGTTCATCATAATGAAAAGCTGTTCGGTTAAGAATTTCATCAAATTGTTCAGGATTAACAGTACCAAGAAAATGTTTAGTTCCAAATTTTGTTGCTACATCTTGTGCTAATTTACTTTCGTCAAAAGCTTTATCTTCAAAACCTATAGTAAAAGTATTAATAGGTTTATTAGTATGTTTAGACATTAACCCAACAATTGAAGAGGAATCGAGTCCACCACTTAAAAAAGCTCCAAAAGAAACATCACTTCTCATTCTGATTTTAACAGAATCGTCTAATAATTCTTCAAACTTATTGTAAATGAGTTTTTTGTCTGACAACATATTGTTCTCATCAATTTCAGGAAGATCCCAATATTTATGTTCAGAAAATGTACCGTTTTTAACTAAAATAAAATGTCCAGGCATTAATTTAAATACTCCATCAAAAAAAGTATTTGGAGCAGGAATATTAGTTAGAGTTAAGTATATTTCTAATAATTCGTGTCTTTCATTTTTGGGAATTCCATATTGAAATAAAGATTTCATTTCTGACCCAAAAATAAAAGTATCATCAAAAATGGAATAATGAAGTGGTTTTTCACCAATTCTATCTCTAGAAATAAACAATTCCTCTTTACGTTTGTCATAAAGAGCAAAAGCCCACATACCATTGAATTTATTTTGACATTCAATGCCCCAATGAAGATAAGCATTTAAGATTACTTCTGTATCTGAATCAGTTTTGAAAGTAAAGCCTTCAATTAATAATTCTTCTCTTAATTCAATATAATTATATATTTCTCCATTGAAGACAATAACCAACTGATTATCTAAACTATACATAGGTTGATCACCTGTTGATAAATCTATGATACTCAATCTTCTGTGTCCTAAAGCAATATTGTTTTCGGTATAAAAACCTTCTCCGTCAGGACCTCTATGAGAAATGATGTCATTCATTTTTCTAATAGTAGTTGGATCTACTATCCTTTCTCTATTAAAATGAATATATCCAGTAATTCCACACATATTATAATTGATTTACAAATGTTAATATTGATTTCGCTTGAATTTCTACATCAAAATGTTTTTTTGCAGTTTCATATCCATTTTTGCCAATTATAGATGCAGATTCTTTATTTAGAGCTATAAAATCAATTGCATTTACAATTGCTTCACTAGATTCAGGTTCTATAAGAATTGCATTTTCATTTGAATGAATAAAATTACTTACATCTCCTACATTTGTTGCAATAACAGGTTTTCCTGTTGCCAACATTTCTCCAAGTTTATAAGGAAATCCTGCATTTGCAAACGTTGAGTTTATTCTTGTCATACAAAGAATATCGGATTGATTTAATACTTTGTAATATTCATCATCGGATAAATATCCAAGAAATTTAATTTTATGCTTCACTTCAGAGGAATTAATAAAATTAAGTACATCGTCCATTCCTTTCTTTGGTGGTTTTCCTGTCAATATTAATTCAATATTTGAGTTTTTTCTTTCATAGATTTCAAATGCTTTTAAAAGATAAATTAAACCATCTTTTTCACCAAAAGAACCTCCATAAAATAGTTGAGTTGTAGTGTTGTTATTTAGTGTTTTAACTTTATTAAAGTATTCAAAATTGACATTAATTGGTAAATAATGAAGTTTACTTTGCTTTTTTGTTTTAGATTCAAATTTGTTTAATAAATAGTTTGAAATACAAATTACTCCGTCTGAATATGCAAAAATATTATTCTCTAAAAATGAATAAAGTTTAAGTTTAAAACGCTGTTTTTTTGACAGAGTTTTAGTATTTAATAGATTGTAATCTTCAACAATATCTATAACAATTTTATATGAAATAATTTTAGAAAATAGAAGGAATGGAAGTATAATAATTGTAGGTGAATCATAGCAGTATATAACATTATTATATTTAGATTTTTTAGAATTGAATATATATTTTACACCTTGAATATAAAATGATAAAAAACTCAATGGGTTTTTTAAACTATAATTTATTTTATGAAAGTGTACTTTATTTTTTACTCCTTTTCTTAGTTTGTCTTTCTTATCATTTGGATTTTCAATAATTAAATTACCTACTTCCACAGAAGAGTTTTTAAGTAGACCGTTAATTACATTTTGTATTCTTTTTGAACCGGCCATACCACCTAGGTATGATTCCCCGATAAAAATGAAAGAAACAGGTTTATTATTTATTTCGGTGTTATCCATTTTCATCATTCAAATTATCTACTTCATTTTTAGGGATAGCAGCTAAAAACATAAAACTTAATCCAATAAAAAAAGGTTTTTGGAAAATTTTCTGAGAAAACCCTAAAGCTACAACTATCATTGTGAAAACAAAAGCATATTGAATTTTTGCTTTGTATCGTTTACATAGTAAAGCAAAAGATTGATACATATAATAGAAGAAAGCAACAAATCCAAAAAATCCAAACTCTACTAATAAATTTGTCGTTCCGTTATTTCTATGATTCATATAGGTATGTTCTTCATCTTCTTTTATATCGAAGCGAGTTGCTAGAAATCTTCCCCTACCTAAAATTGGATTATTTACAAAATCATTCCAATCTAAT
>CANGOA010000127.1 GCA_947455255.1 Flavobacteriia bacterium
AAAGAGACACGAGACCTATCTCAATTGTCATTTTTAGAAAATGGGATAGGTTATTTTGTGAAAACAACAAATAGCAACTCAGAGATAGGAATAAATCGAGTTTATTGGATCTATAAAACAAACGCATTGCAAATAAAAAACGCAGTAAATGTTACGTTGAATTCACAATGGCAGCTTGGGAAAACACTGTTAAATTATTCTGCAATGCAAAATCTTGTTGGACAAGGAGGACAGTTTAGTCATACTTTTGTGTTTAAGTATAAGCAAGAAAGAGGAATTCATAATTTTGTAGTAGGAATGAGTCAATTAGTTCCAGATCCTTTTCAACGTGTTTATTTTGGGAATACAATCGCTTGGAATATGCCTAAAATTGATAAACAAGGCATTTTATCTTTTTTATATTCTTATGCAGGTAAAGGGTCAGGACAGTTGAATTTGAAGGTCGGTTACAAGCAAATGAATAATACCTATTTTTTGATTAATGACCAATGGAGAAATGATACATTAATGAATGTGCAACAACTATATTTTAGTGCTTCATATAGTTTGCGCACTGGTAAGTTTTATTTACAACCAAGAATAACGATTAATCATTTAAATAATAAAAGTCAATTGTTGCCGAAGTACGATGTGCGAACACGTGTTTTTTGGAAGTCCAAAATTAATAATAAAGAAAAATATGAAGTGATCATAGGTTTAGATGTTTATGCTAAATCAACTTATTCATTAATTAGTTTCGATAATCAATTAAGTGCTTTTATGATTGCCAATTCATCTAATAAAATGTATACTTCTGTTGTGCAGTTGGATGCATTTATTGGTGTTGCAATCGATGAAATGCGTTTTTATTTTAAATATGAAAATATAGATAATACTTGGAATCCAAAATATAATCGCATTGTACAAGGCTATCCAGTCATGCCTAAAATTTTGCGTATCGGGCTAACTTGGGATTTTCTGAATTAATTTCTTGTTTTATTTCTTGGGTCACTTTTTTTTTAATATTTGGAAAACGTTTTTCGAATTTTGCTTGCTGCTCTGTTTTTAATTCTGTCAAATTTTCCGGTATGTGACGTTTCCAGCGATTGTGAGACCATAACCAATATTCTGGATGCTTGTTAATTGCTTTTTCAAGTAATTTCGTATGTTTTTCGGTAATTTCTCCATAATACATATCACTTGCTTGATCGCAAATTAATTGAAAGTCGACTTTGTAATAACCTCTTTTTCGCTTGTTGATAACGAAATACACTACAGCTGAGTCGTATTGGTGTGCTAATTGTTCACAACCAAAGAATATAGCTGTTTTTTGATTTAAGAAGTTCATCCAATATGATTTTAAAGAATCACCTGGTGCTTGGTCTGCAAGTACTAGCGTCGCAATTGGTTTTGGGTGATCACTACATAAATAATTTTGTAAATTGTTTGCATTTAAAATTTTCATACCAAATCGAGCACGACGTTCATTTAGTTTTTTGTTCCAAAAAGCGTTTGATAATGGCATACCTATTCCTGCTGCTTGATGTTTTAATAATAAATTTTGTGCGGTAATCATCCATTCCCAATTATTATAATGACCAGATACCAATAATACATCTTTTCCCTCTGCGTATAATTTGTTTAACACGGAGTAATTACTAACCTTAAATCGTCTTTTTAATTCATGTTCAGAAATCGAAATGTTTTTGATGCTCTCAGCTAATAAATCACACAAATGTTGGTAAAAGGCTTGCTTTATTTTTTTTCGTTGTGAATGAGAAGCTTGAGGAAACGATTTAAATAAGTTCTTGCGAATTAACATTTTACGATACGGTATTACGTACGATAGAATAAAGTATAAAAAATCAGTAAATAGGTAAATAATTCTCAATGGTAATAATGAGATTGGGTATACTAATAAATAGTAGAATAAGGCCGAGCCTATATAGGATATTTTGTTCCCCATAACTGTTTGATTTGTTCAGAAATTTCTTGTTCTTTTCGACTACTACCTGCTTGAAAAAAGTTGGTTTGACTTAAAGTATCAGGCATGTAATCTTGCTGAACAAAATTGTTTGCGTAGTCGTGTGCGTATTTGTATCCTTCCCCGTAACCGAGGTCTTTCATTAATTTTGTTGGTGCATTTCGTAAATGGAGTGGTATAGGTAGGTTTCCAGTCTGACTTACGATTTGTTGTGCGTAATTTATTGCTTGATATGCTGCATTTCCTTTAGGTGATGTGGCTAAATAAATCACGCATTGTGAAAGAATGATGCGTGATTCTGGCCAGCCTATAGCTTGAACAGCTTGAAATGTATTGTTTGCCATAACCAAAGCAGTTGGATTTGCTAAACCAATGTCTTCACTTGCAGAAATTAATAAACGTCTTGCAATAAATTTGGGGTCCTCACCACCAGCAATCATACGTGCTAACCAATAAATCGCTGCATTTGGATCGCTCCCACGGATTGATTTAATAAATGCTGATGCAATGTCGTAGTGTACCTCACCATCTTTGTCGTAAATTGCTAAACTCTTATTAGCAAATTTCTCAACCAATTGATTAGTGATGTTAATTTCTTTACTGTCCTCACAGTTTGAAATAATTAATTCAAAGACATTTAATAGTTTTCTAGCATCCCCACCAGAAATTCCTAACAATGCATTTGTTTCTTGTAACGTTATTTTTTTTGTTTTTAAATAGGTATCTGTAATTATAGCTTGATTAAGTATCGCCAATAATTCTTCTTGACTATGATTTTGTAAGGTGTATACCTGACAGCGAGAAAGTAAGGCTGAAATCACTTCGAAAGAAGGGTTTTCAGTCGTAGCGCCAATAAGAGTAATAATTCCTCGCTCAACAGCGTTTAATAAAGAGTCTTGTTGAGATTTCGAAAAACGGTGAATTTCATCGATAAACAAAATCGTTCCTTTTTCCTGAAACAAACCTCCGTTTTCTACTTTTTGAATCACATCGCGCACATCTTTTACACCAGAAGAAATTGCTGATAGAGTATGTAAGGTGCGGTTTGTTTGTTTGGCAATCAAGAAGGCTAAGGTGGTTTTACCAACTCCTGGAGGCCCCCATAATATCATGGAGGGAATCAATCCTTTATCTAACCCTAAACGGAAAGCAGAATTGGAACCTAATAATTGAGATTGTCCAATATATGTATCCAACGAAGTTGGTCGCATGCGTTCCGCTAAAGGGATGGCTTGTTGCATAGTTAAAATTTCACCTTTAACTCAAATATAATAAATAAAAAACATAAAAGCAACCCTTGTTATCCACAAATTAATAGCTATTGTTGATATATTGTTGTGTGATGGCAATATCTTTTTGAGTTATAGCATACTCGATTTGTTACTTTAATATTAACTTTGCGCTCTTGTTTTACGGAAACATTTTAACCGTTATAAACATGGAAAATAGTGATAGTAAAGTGTATAAAGCATGAAGTTAGGATATAAAAGTATTGGCGTATTAGTAGGATTATTTATTGTTTCTTGTGGGAATTCTTCTTCAGAAAAATTAGCTGCCTCTAAAGCTAAAAAAAAGGAAAAAACTGAAATAATAACTGCAACAACTGTTGATGAACCAAAAGATTCCATTTACATAGATTCATTTTTCACAGATATCGCATTGACAATAGGTGGGTTTGAAAATAATTTCGCTAAAAAACGTAAGTTGGTGAGTACGTATCCTGCGACTGTTACTGCTCAATTTACAGGATTTACAAAATCGAAAATGTTGCCTATTTCTAATTGGGTGAAGGAGAATAAAATGATACCTGAAAATTATACGTGTAACACCTTGTTTTATCCTTTAGCAGGCGCAGATTTTGTATATGCGGATGCTTTTTTCTCTAATGTTAAAAATTACATCTTGGTAGGTTTGGAAAAACCAGGTTATTTACCTAATTACGAGCAGCTTTCTAATACAGATTTGCAAAGTTACTTGAACCAAATTTTTAATAGTTTAGATATTTCAATGAAATCTGGATTCTTCCGTACAAAGAGTATGGCTGTTCAATTTAATCAAAAAACGGTTAATGGGACTCTTCACTCTTTGTTGTTTTATTTAGCTCGAAGAGGAAATAAAATCCGAAAAATCCGTCACTTTATCTTGAAAGAAAATGCGGTGTTAAAATATACTTCAGGAACAGAAGGGATGTTTAGTCCAGGTTTAGATATCGAATTTTTAACAGCAGATAATAAGGTGAAGAATTTGTATTATTACAATACGGATTTGAGTGATGAAAATGTAAAAATTGACAACTTCTTTAATTGGGTTAGTTCATTTGGTGAGCACCATACGATGTTGAAAGCTGCATCCTATTTGAATTCGCGTGATTATTTCTCCAAAACACGAAATTATATCTTGAAATCTTCCAATATGGTAGTTCAAGATGATAGTGGTATTCCTTATAAATATTTCAATGATGGAAAATGGGATGTAAAATTATATGGTGGTTATAAAAAAGTTATTCCGTTGTTTTCATCTCGTATTCAACCAGACATGGTTCGAGCATATAGCGACTCTACTAAATTGACTAGTAAAAACTTACCATTTAGAATTGGTTACAACGTAGCAGTTGGAGAAACAAATCTTCAAGTGCTTTATAAAAAGAAGTAGGTTCTTTTATTTTCCATGGCAAAAAAGAAAAAGTTTAGTTTATACACCGCAATTATGGTGGTGGTTGCCAATATGATTGGTGCAGGTGTATTTACAAGTATTGGTTTTCAAGTTCTCGATGTACAGTCAGGTTCTGCAATTCTATTACTCTGGATAATTGGAGGGATTATTGCATTCTTTGGTGCGTATTCGTATGCCATTCTCGGAACTTTCTATAAAAAAAATGGAGGGGAATACCTCTTTTTAAAATCCGCTTATTCGGAGCAATTGGGTTTTTTATCTGGATGGATTTCATTTCTCTTAGGATTTGCTGCACCGATAGCTGCAGCTTGTTTTGCCTTTAGTTCTTATTTTTCTGGAATGATCCATTCCGAACAAAACGCAAGTTTTATCGGTATACCAATGGTAACTGTATATGCGGCGATTATTTTGTTTTTCATTACCTTAATGCATTCACGGAGTCATAAGGTGAGTTCAGTATTTCAAAATGTATCATCTACCATCAAAATTGTAATATTAATCATATTGATTCTGATAGGGATTTTCTCCAAACACAAAGTGGATGTTGATTTTTCGTTTGGCAAACAGTTTTTTACAGATGTATGGGATAAGATGTTTGCCTTGTGTCTATTTTTTGTTGGGTATGCTTATTCTGGATGGAATGCAGCAGCTTACATCGGAGGTGAAGTGGAGAATCCAAAACGCAATGTACCATTGGCATTAATCATTGGTACTGGTACAGTTTCAATTTTATACGTCTTGTTGAACTATGTTTTCTTGAAAAATATTCCAATTGATCAAATGGCGGGACAATTAGATGTTGGAGTAATTTTCGTGGAAAAAGTGTTGGGCGACACCTGGAGTAGAATATTTGGTGGGGTGATTTCATTTTTGTTGATTTCTAGTATTTCTAGTATGGTATTGGCAGGACCACGAGTGACCAATGCTGTAGCAAAAGATTTTTCGAAATTGAATTGGTTTAGTGCGAATAATGAAAGTGGTATTCCAGTACGTGCTTTGTGGATTCAAGCAGGTATTGCATTTGCGTTTGTTGCTACCTCTTCTTTTCAAAGTTTGATCATTATGATTGGATTTGTGTTGAACTTGTTTACCATGTTGACTGTAATCGGTTCAATACGTGTTGGTTTAAGAATTAAGAATGTAAGTGGATTAATAAATAAGGTTGTTTTTCCGTTATTTCCAATAATCTTCTTGTTGTTCCAAACATGGATACTTATCTTTGGGTTGGTCGATAAACCAAAAGAATCCTTGATGGGATTAGTGATTACATTATTAGGAATACCAGTTTACAAATGGGTAAAACGTTAATTATAGCTGCAATCTTGGTGTGTGGTAATTTGTTTGGGCAAGTTACATCACCTTCAAGTGCTTCGCGCATTTTACAAAATGTGTTGGATTCCTTAGAGGATAAGTACCCAAAAGTGATTGAAAATCCAGAGAAATACCGTTTCAAAATTGTTTTTACGGAAATTAAACGTACCAAAGACAAAGTGAATTTAGAGACTGTTGGTTTTCGTATGGACGAAAAGGAATATTTATATCCTGCTAGTATTGTAAAGCTTCCTACTATATTAATTGGAATGGAGGAATATAATAAGATTCACAAAATGCGCCCTCGAGTGACTTATGAAACTCTGATTAAATTCAATAAAGAGAAAGGGTGTATGCCAACTGCTTTTTCTGTGAAGATTGGAAATAAATTAGAATATTACACCTTAGACTTGTTTTCAAGACAAATGATGGCAGTATCCGATAATGATGCTTATAATCGTATGTTTGATTTTGTTGGTCAACAACAGTTGAACCGTCGCTTGAAGGAATTGAAATATGATAATGCTAAAATCATTCGAAAATTTGTATTGAATTGTTCCTTAGACCAAAATAGAATTAGTGATTCTTATGTGTTTTTAGGACGAAGAAATGAGTGGCTATACAACCGTCGTGGAGTAACGAATGAGGATACAATATTGACAGATTCAACCTATAAAATAGGAAAGGCATACGAAGGATTGGATAAAAAGATTGTTCCTCGTCCATTTGATTTTTCACGTCAAAATAATATGGAATTAGTGGATTTACACAAAACTTTAAACGGTGTGGTTTTTCCGAAATCTGCTTTTGCTTATACTTTTGACATTACGGAGGAACAACGTAAATATGTATTGCAAAATTTAGCAAAATATCCAGCAGAATATGGTTTGGATTTTAATCCAAAAGAGTTCCCTGCGACCTACAAAAAGTATTTGTTTTTCGGAAAAGATACGAATACAACCTATATGAATGATAGCCTAAGTCGTTTTCGTTCATTCAATATGGTTGGCTTATCATTTGGATGCGCAATTGATGCAGCCTATATCGTAGATTTAGATTCCGGAAAAGAATTTGTGTTGACTGTTGGTATTTATGCAAATGAAGACGAAGTCATCAACGATGCTAAATATGATTACGAAAGTTTAGCTTATCCATTAATGAAAGACATAGGTCGCTTAATAATGAATCAACTTCCAGAGAACAAAGAAAATGTGGAATATTTGAGAGGGTTTATTGGTGAGATAGGGTTGAAGCGCTAAAAACTACACCAATTTTTTTACTAAAACCTGTTGACCTTTGAAAATCACTTCAATCTTGTCTTGATAATTTTTCAGGAATAAATCTATGGGATACTGACAACGCAGGTGTTTTGGATTTTCAGGTCTCCATAAGTAATCGTCGAAGAGTAAATAACCATCTTTCTTGAGAAGTTCCCAACTGTAGACACTATCTGTTAAGACATGAATTGCTTGGTGTCCACCATCGATATAAATGAAATCAAAACTATTTTCTGGCAAGTAAACTAAAGCTTCGTCAGAATATTTTTTGATTAGTGTGACTTTGTGTTCTGCTCCCGATAATTTGATATTGTGTTTAAAAATTATTTCGTCTGTACCATGCATTGGGTCGATACACGTAAGTCGAGCACTTTCATGGGTCAGAATATTTGTTAATAACCATACAGCAGATCGGCCTTCTTGTGTTCCAATTTCCAAGTAGTTAAGGTTCTCATTACCTTTTTGTGGTGAGAAAAGTTTTTCCCAAATTGGATAATTCTCACTTCCCCAGTTGTATTTATAATAATAATCGTTGTATTTATTAAGTTTGAGCTGTAATTTCATTTTTAAGATGGAATTATAGCGTTGTTTTGTAAACTTATACAAAGATTTAAGTGTAGTTTCCTTGAACATAGAAATTTTGGTGTTATCTAGTATGCTAGGAGTGAGGCTAATACTCCACATCTAAATTAAACGTCTTTTGCAAGGTAAACAAATTTGGGTTTTTACGAGCCAATGCATTGAAACGATCTTTTCCTGTTTGATGTTTTACATTTTCTTCTAGATTGTCAGAAATAGCAAAGTCAACAGAAATTGACCAGTTTTTTAGTTGTTCACGTAAATATTCAATTAATTCTGAAATATGTGTTTGGATGTAATCGATTTGTACTTGGTTATCTACTTCGTGGTTAACATGAAATTCTCCAATGATTTTCGGATCGCGTTTAATCATTGCCAAGTAAATCGTATCGTTTCCATCTTCCTTCATTTTAAAGGCGAATTTCTTCCAAAACATTTTAAGTTGATCAGTTGAGAAAGGTGTTTTTGGTCGGTTTGCATTATTGGTACTTCCCTCAATAGAATCTTCTACTTTTTTAGCAGTCAATTCTTTGATTGAAAGTAGATTCGTTTGTACCTCTCCACTTATTTTCTCCATGGATTTAGGTTCCTTTTTGAAGGATATTTCCGCGTAAGAAGGAGTGTTTGAAGGAGCTTTTACAGGTGCTGCAGGTGCGTTTTTGTCTGCTTGACCAAAAAATGGTATCAGGGTAACGAAATCAGTTAATCCTTTTTTTTTTCAAGCTCATTTTTAATTGAACAAATCTGCATGATTGCCAGTTCAACTAAAAGTCGTTGATTTTTAGAA
>CANGOA010000128.1 GCA_947455255.1 Flavobacteriia bacterium
GAGGTAGATGTCATGCACTTAGCACAGACCAATGAAATTCACCAATTCAACATCAAGGATTTAGAAGTAGAAACCATGACTCCGATAAAAGAAGAAGCATGGGCGTTAAAACAACGTATTTCGACTATTTTTAGAGCTTCTAATGATGTACCTACGGATGTTGCGGAAGAAGCTAACAAAAGTAATTACGACTTATTGTTAGTTGGTATTGGTCAGTCAATGTATGAAGGAAGTTTCTTAGGAAAAGTACTAGGATTTACTACACGTATCATCAATCCAGAACGTATTAAGAATAAATTGACAGGTAAAGAAAAATTATTTGACAAGTCCCATTTTGACGATCGTACGCGTGACATCCTTCTGAATACCAATGTTCCTGTTGGGATTTTGATTGAAAAAAACATGTCGCAAATTTCGAATATCATTATTCCTTTCTTTAGTGAGTCGGATGTCCAGTTGGTGAATTATTTCCAGAAAATGATTACCAATGCAGAAGCTTTGGTAACAGTGGTTGACATCAATGGATTCATTAAGTCAAACGAGGAATTAAGCAAACGTTTATCTCAGATTCAAGATTATTTCCCTAACCATTTGCAAATTTTAAGCGAATGGGAAATTGAAAAAACATTGGTAAACAAATACGACATCATGTTGGTGAGTTTAGAAAGTTGGGAGTCGTTGGTAATTGAGGATGAGGAGTGGTTGAATAATGCTCCTTCTACTTTAATCTTAAGACCATCTTTAGGGAATCTCTAAAAATTGCTTTTTCTTCGTTCAACTTCAAAATTAATCTCCTCATTTACTTGAGTAAACTGCGGGTTTAATTTTTTGTTTGCCTCAAAAAATCTAATTTTTAGAACTTCCCTTTAGTTTTGGTTAATTAAAATTGCTTAACTCTTATTGTCACATCCCTTAGTGTCCCTGCACTACCGTTTGTTTTTCTAAAGCAATGCTTTATCACCTCAAGGAGGGAAGTAATATACTAACTAATTTTTCGATCTCTTCTTTGGTGTTAAAAGCATGAATGCAAATACGAATACGTTCGAGTCCTTCAGGAACGGTTGGTGAAAGAATGGCTTTGACAGCAAAATTATTTTCTTGTAACACTTTCGCTAAATTTAAGGCATTGTCTACACCAGGAACTTCTAGGATTTGTATAGGCGAAGTGTTCGCACTAACTCCTTGGTAATTTAATTGAATTCTGAAATAGTCTATATTTGATTGTAACTCGACTCTTCGTTGATCATCAGTAGAAGATTCTATTTGTTGTTGAATTAATCGATAATCTTGCACCGGCAAAGCTGTTGTATAAATAAACGAACGTGCAAAATTGATTAAATAATTTTTCAAATCATTTGAACCCAACACTGCTGCTCCGTGAAATCCATATCCTTTTCCAAACGTAATCACACGTGCAAAAACCTCTTTTTGAAAAGCAAGTCCTTTCCCTTTTTCACCTAGAACACCAACTGCATGTGCTTCGTCAACAATTAACAAAGCATCATAACGCTTACAGAGTACAATTAAAGCATCCAAAGGACAAACATCACCATCCATAGAATATAAACTTTCTACAGCAACAAAAACAGTTCCTTCTGCAATGGATAGTTTTTTCTCAAGCGATATGATATCATTATGTGCAAACGAATAACTTTTTGCATGTGACAATCGAATTCCATCGCGAATAGAAGCATGAATCAACGAATCATAAATAATCGTATCTCCTTTTTGAGGAACAGACGAAAAAAGTCCCAAATTGGCATCATAACCAGAATTGAAAACGAGTGCGGCTTCCGCTTGGAAAAAATCAGCAAGAAAACATTCACAGCTTTCTGCTTCCAAAGAATTTCCAGAAATTAATCTTGATCCTGAACTGCCCAATCGATCAAACTTTTGGCTTTCAACTTTCAACTTTCTACTCAATCCAAGGTAATCGTTGGAAAAGAAATCTACAAAGTCTTTAAATAAAGAAAGGGAGCGATAGCTCCCTGATTCTTTTCTATTTTCTAATAATTGTAAAAACTTAGGTTTCACGCTTACTCCACTGTAATTTTACGAGGTTGAAAAGATGCATCTGCTAATTCTTGTTCGCGAATTGCTTGTTTGCGTTTCTTTTCTTCGATGATCGCATCTGGTTTTGTTTCTGGTTTTTCTCCATCTGCAAATGCTTGTTTTGGGATTAACCCAAGAATATCAAACATTGCTTTATCTTCGTTAAACTCAGGATTTGGTGTCGTTAATAATTTATCTCCTGCAAAAATTGAACCTGCACCTGCCATGAAACATAATGCTTGTCCTTCCATAGACATTTTTGTTCTACCAGCAGACAAACGCACTACAGATTCAGGAAATGCGATACGTGTCGTTGCAACCATACGAATCAATTCCCATTGTTCGATCGGTTTTTGATCTTCCATAGGTGTACCTTCCACTGCAACCAATGCATTGATTGGAATTGAATCTGGAGGCGTTTCCATTTCCATGTAACTCATCAACAACCCTACTCTATCTTCAATTGCTTCCCCCATTCCGATGATTCCACCCGAACAAACAGTAATCCCAGCTTTACGCGCATTTTCAATTGTTTGTAAACGATCTTCGTATTCACGAGTAGAAATAACGTCTTTATAATAATCTTTGGAAGTATCTAAATTATGGTTATACGCAAATAAACCAGCATTTTTCAAACGTTTTGCTTGGTCTTCATTCATCATACCAAGTGTACAACATACCTCCATATCCAAGTCATTTACTGCTTGAACCATCTCAACAACAGAGTCAAAATCTTTGTTATCTCTCACCTCTCTCCAAGCAGCGCCCATACACAAACGAGAAGAACCATTTGCTTTTGCGTTTTTCGCTTGTTCTACAACAGAATCTACTGTCATTAATTTATGCGCATCCACACCTGTACTATAGCGAGCAGCTTGCGGACAGTATCCACAATCTTCCGAACAACCACCTGTTTTGATACTTAACAAGGAAGACATTTGTACTTCACGTGGATTGTGAAATTGTCTATGAATTGTTGCTGCTTCAAAAACCAATTCTAACAATGGTTTATTATATAATTCTAATAACGTTTCTTTCGTGTTGTATTGAGGATTCACTTTCATCTTAACCGATTTAAACCACAAGGGTATTTTTTCTGAGTGCAAATATACGAAATTGGGGGTGAGAAGAAAAAATAATTGGGAAAGAATAAAACCATATAAGGCATATACTTCTATATCATAAATATAAAATAGGATGTTAAGTCTCCTCCTTTGAGAAGAGAAAGTTCTACTTTCGAAGAACAAACGAAAGTGCAGCGATAATTAAGGAGGGTGACAACTATATAAGAATAAAAAATGTTAATCAATTGAATTGTAAATCCTTATTATCACCTCCCTTTAATCCCTCCTCAAGGAGGGAAAACAAAATGAATAATTATATTTGTTTTGTAAACTTATCGTACCTCATGTTTTTCTATTTATCTAAAATTCTGGATTTTCTAATTTCTCCAATGACATGGATTGTTTTATTATTAGCAATTGCTGTGTTTACGAAAAATGCGCAACGCAAAAGAAAAACCTTGATTGCATCTTTTGTTTGTTTGCTATTTTTTTCGAACCCATTGATACTCTCTCTTTTCGGGAATTTAATTCCATCCTGTAAGAATGTAGTTTCTGACAAAGAAAATAAACATTTTGACACGGGAATAATTATGGGAGGAATGGTTTCTTATGATGAATCAAGAGGTAGGATTTTATTTAATTCAAATGTGAATCGAATGACCCAGGCGGTTGAATTGTACAAACACGGAATCATAAAAAACATCTTTATAACTGGAGGTTCTGGAAGTATTCTTTATCCTGATAAACGTGAAGCAAGTTTGTTAAAAAAATACATCGTCAATTATTTTCACATCCCTGAAAAAGACATACAAATAGAAAATAAATCAAATAACACCCATGAAAACGCGTTATTTTCCAAACGAATATTAGATAGTTTAAGTTGGACAAATAAACAATTGATTATGATAACTTCTCCTCTTCATCAATTCAGAGCCCAAGCCTGTTTTGCGAAGCAAGGGGTAAAAACTTATATCTATCATCGCATCGCACAAAAGAATACTTGGGAGAAAACTTTACCTAGAAATGTATTTCTACCTCAAGCTGAGGTTTTACTAAATTGGGATAATTTTTTACATGAACTCGTTGGCGTAATCATTTATAAAGTTGCAGGATATATCTAAATAATCCTTACTTTTAATAAAATTACGTTATGGAAACCCACAATAACAGTCTTTGCGATTTGCTGAATATTAAGCATCCGATAATTATGGCACCTATGTTTTTAGTGTCAAATACGAAGATGATTATTGAAGGAATCAAAGCTGGGATTACAGGAGCGATACCTGCCATGAATTACCGTACAACAGAAGAATTACGCAACGCTATTTTGACAATAAAAAAAGAAGTCGACGGACCTTTTGGAATAAATTTAATTGTAAACGCATCCAATTTTCTGTATAAAGATCAATTGGAAATTTGTTGTCAGGAAAAAATAGCCTTTATCATTACTTCTTTAGGTTCTCCTGAATATGTCATCCAACGCGCGCATGAAGTTGGGATTAAAGTTTTCTGCGACGTAACAGACATAAATTACGCAAAAAAAGTAGAAAAACTTGGGGCAGATGCAATTATTGCAGTCAACAAAGAAGCAGGAGGTCATGCTGGTAAAATTTCGTATCAAACACTTCTTCCTGAATTACTAAAAACGTGTAATATTCCTGTTATCTCTGCTGGCGGTATCGGTAATCATGAAGAATATCAAAAAATTCTTGACTTGGGTGTTTCTGGCGTATCCATAGGAAGTGTTTTTATTGCAACTCACGAGTCGGATGTGTCAGAAGAATACAAACAGGCATGCGTTGACTTTGGAGCTAAAGACATTGTCATGTCGACCAAACTATCCGGAACACCTTGTACAGTTATAAACACTCCTTACGTTGCCAAAATTGGAACCTCCCAAAACTTTTTAGAACGATTACTTAACAAAAACAAACGTTTTAAAAAATGGTTCAAAGCACTAACCTTTTACCGTGGAATGAAAAGTTTAGAGAAAGCTGCTTTTAGCGCAACCTACAAAACAGTTTGGTGTGCAGGACCTTCGATTGAGCATGTTAAAGAAATTAGTAGCGTTAAAGAGATTGTATTTAAATTGACTTGCTAAACTTTATCGTACTAAAGGCAATTTAATTACAGTTCCTATTTTGTATATTTACACTTTATTAACTTTCGAATACATGGACATTTTAAAATCATTTTTAGACTTTTTTTTACATTTAGATAAGCACTTATTCGATTTGATTATCGATTATGGTTTTTGGATATACGCCATTTTATTTTTAATAATTTTTGTTGAAACAGGTCTGGTTGTTATGCCACTTTTACCTGGAGATTCATTATTATTTGCTGCAGGAACTTTTTGTGCAGGAGTAGTAAACGAAGGGAAAACGGCAGAGTTAAATCTATGGATTGTTCTATCATTGCTAATTATAGCAGCAATATTAGGAGACGGATTAAACTATTTTTTTGGTAAAACAATTGGCTTAAAGGTACTTTCTTGGAAAATCAGAGGAAAACAAATTGTCAAGCAAAAATACATTGATCAGACCCATGCTTTTTATGAAAAACACGGACCTAAAACTATTATTATAGCTCGTTTTGTACCTATCGTTCGAACGTTTGCTCCATTTGTTGCTGGTATTGGTGAAATGAGCTATTCAAAATTTATTCGATTCAATATAATTGGTGGAATAGCATGGGTAATTGGATTAACTTTAATGGGATATTTTTTTGGAAATTTAGAATTTGTACAAAAGAATTTTGAAACAGTAATATTTGGAATTATTGGACTATCCATATTACCAATGATCTTTGAGGTTATTCGTTCCAAATTCAAAAAGTCGTAACATGGTACTCGGACTACTAGGAAAATCCTTAGGTCATTCCTTTTCAAAGTCTTTTTTCGAAGCATATTTTCAAGCGAATCATATAGATGCTTCTTATGAAAATATGGAAATTTCAAACATTGAAGAGGTAGAAAAAATATTCAACAAAATAGGTTTAACTGGTTTTAATGTCACTATACCATACAAGGAAACAATCATCCCTTATTTAGACGAACTAAGTCCAGAAGCAAAAGCAATAGGCGCTGTAAACACGGTTAAAATTGTTCAAGGTAAAAAAATCGGATTTAATACAGATGCTTTTGGATTTCAGCAATCTATCAAGCCATTTCTTACGAATTTACATGAAAAAGCGTTAATTCTCGGAACAGGAGGAGCTTCAAAAGCGGTTGCATATGTATTAAAAAACATAGGGATTGATGCGCTATATATTTCCAGAACACCTTTGAATTCTAATGAATTTTCGTATTCAGATTTGAACGAATATATGTTGCGCGCTTGTAAGTTAATTGTAAACACTACACCTGTTGGAACATTCCCAAACATCAATGAATCACCTGAATTTCCATTTCAGTATTTAACATCAGATCACCTGGTAGTTGATTTGATTTACAATCCAACTGAAACATTATTTTTACGTCAAGCAAAACAATCTGGAGCCACTATACTTAACGGTGAATCCATGCTGAAAGAGCAGGCTTTAAAATCTTGGGAAATATGGAAATCGATTTAAGCGTAAGTTACCTTCAAGATAGAATCGCTTCTTCTTATGATGAAATTCTATTTGCTCAAAAAATTTCTTCCCTTGCCAATTCTAATGGAGGAAAATTGATCATCGGTGTAAATGAGAAAGGAAAAATTATCGGAATATATCCTAAAGATGAAATTGAAAACATACCAATAATCCTAGCTAATCTTTGTAGTTCTCCTATAGAATTCACTTCAGAAGTAATTGAGTTAAATAACAAGTTCTTACTGATTTTAAAGATCTTTAAATCAACTAAAATAGCCACTTTAACTAATGATAACACCTTTGATTTTTATTTTCGCATAGGTGAAAAAATTTGCACCGCCAATAAGATAATTGAAAAATTATGGAGTTATGAATATGAATCAACTAGAGAACTTCCTGGTAATTCTAAAGAACTCGAACTCGTTTTATTAAATGCAAATAATCACACCTTAACACAAATATACAACAGTACTAAACTACCTAAATCACATGTAGATACACTTGTATCATGGTTATTATACACACGTAAAATCGAAATGACATACATTAACAACCTTGTTATTTATCAACATTTAAGATAAAACCTGTTGATAACCACGACACTTATTAGATTCTCTCAATAATTAGTTGTATATTAGTTTCGTTCATTGGAACAAATATATTTACAACTTAAATTTGAAAGTATGGGACGTCCGCCTACAAAACCAGCGCGATTGAAAGATGGATTTTATATAGAAGTTAAAAACTCGGGGTCAGGAGGTATTCGTATACGAAGAGACACTAGAGAACAGATGTTAATTGCAGCTGAAGACTATAGTAAAAGTAAAAATGTCACTATTCTTGGTGAAATGAGAAATGACAAATGGATTCATGAATAACATTTAAGACTGTTAAACATTAGACAAAAGACCTTAAGCGAAAGTTTAAGGTCTTTTTTTTACTTCACTTTATATATTATAAACTAATCATCGAATTTATTTGAATCATTTTTTTACAACCAAAGGTTGCTCCATTTATCCTGAATAAACTTCAATTCGTTCTGAACTTCTAAATTTATCAATGGTGAAAACAAAAAAAAAGGCCATCCAAAAATGGACAGCCTTAAATATGTTAGAACGAAGAATTATTACTCTCCTACAACTTCAAATTTGAAAGTTGGTCTTACACCTTTGTGAAGGTTAGCTTCTGCTTCGTAAGTACCAATTTCTTTGATTTGCTCTTCTTTAATTTTGATTGATTTTCTATCAATATCAAATCCTTGAGCACGTAAAGCTTCAGCAATTTGAACAGTGTTCACAGAACCAAAGATTTTACCATTCTCACCAACTTTAGTAGCAATTTTGATAGTTACATCAGCCAATTTAGCAGCAACTGCTTCAGCCTCAGCAAGAATCTTAGTTTCTTTATGCGCACGTTGTTTCAAAGTTTCAGCGTGTGATTTTTTGTTTGAAGGAGTAGCTAAAATTGCATATCCTTGAGGAATCAAAAAGTTACGTCCGTATCCGTTTTTTACAGTTACAGTTTCGTCTTTGTATCCTAATTTATCTACGTTTTTCTTTAAGATAATTTCCATTTTACTGTTCGTTTAAGTTTTGTAAAAAAGTTCTTATTTAAGCATATCCGCAACATATGGCAAAATAGCTATATGACGTGCTCTTTTAATTGCTTTGTTAACTCGTGATTGGTATTTAGCAGAAGTACCTGTAATACGTCTTGGTAAAATTTTACCTTGCTCATTCACTAATTTCAATAAGAAAGCAGGATCTTTGTGATCGATGAACTTAATACCACTTTTCTTAAAGCGACAGTATTTTTGTTTTTTAATGTCGATGTTA
>CANGOA010000129.1 GCA_947455255.1 Flavobacteriia bacterium
CGGTAATTTTATCTTGAGTGAAATACATAAAAATAGTTTAAATCATTAATATTGAACACATTAAAGATACTAAATGTATTTCACTTACTTTTCTAATTTCAAACTATTTTACTGACAATCAAATTGTTAATAATCGAACTGAGGTTATTTAGTTTGATAAGTTTGATATTAGGTATATACGTTTTGTTTTTTTAATGAATTAAATTTTGATATGAATTAAAATTCTTGTCATCCCCCTTATACCTTCACTATCGTTCAGTCTTCAAAAGCAGAGCTTTTTCTTCCCTTCAAAGGGGGAAGTTAGACCACACTTCGAAATTTTAAACGTTTCTTTTAGTAATATGTAGTTAAACTTTATAACTGAAGTAAAACATATTCTTCCCTCCTTGAGGAGGGATCGAGGGAGGTGACATATTTTGAGTGAAATTATACACCTAGAGTCATCCCCCTCGGTCCCCCTTCAAAGGGGGAAGTAGATCATACTACGAAATTTTAAACTTTTTTTAAAAAAATAACCTCAAAATTTGACTCAGTCAAATCCCCTCCGTGTCCTCAAAAACATCCCTCTCGTCAAAAAAATCTCTGAGCCCTCTGTGATAATTCCCTCCCTCATTTATTCCGCACTTTTTGTTCAAAACATCTGTTTCAATCACCTTGTATTTCAAATTCAATTTCACTACTTTTGTACCCGAAAACACAAATTTATAACTATGAGTCATTCGATTAAACCAGGGGTTGCTACTGGAGATGAGGTGCAAAAAATATTTCAATACGCTAAAGAGAAAGGTTTTGCGCTACCTGCAGTGAACGTAACAAGTTCTAGTACGGTAAATGCAGTGTTAGAAACTGCTGCTAAATTAAAAGCTCCTGTAATTATTCAGTTTTCAAATGGTGGTGCATTATTTAATGCTGGTAAATCATTGGATAATACAGATGAAAAAGCTGCGATTGCTGGTGCTGTGATTGGTGCAAAACACGTGCACGCATTGGCTGAATTATATGGTGCGACGGTGATTTTACATACGGACCATGCTGCGAAAAAATTATTGCCTTGGATCGATGGTTTGTTAGATGCTTCTGAAAAGTTTTATGCTGAAACAGGAAAATCTTTGTATTCTTCACACATGATTGACCTTTCTGAGGAACCAATCGCTGAAAACATCGAAATCTGTAAAGAATATTTAGCACGTATGTCTAAAATCGGTATGACTTTAGAAATCGAATTAGGAATTACAGGTGGTGAAGAAGACGGTGTAGATAACTCAGACGTTGATAGCTCTAAATTGTATACACAACCAGATGAGGTTGCTTTTGCATATGAAGAATTGATGAAAGTGAGTCCTCGTTTTACGATTGCTGCCGCTTTTGGTAATGTGCATGGGGTATACAAACCAGGTAACGTGAAATTGACTCCGAAGATTTTGAAAAATTCTCAAGAATTCGTGCAACAAAAATTCAATACAGGTCATAACCCAGTAGATTTCGTATTCCACGGAGGTTCTGGTTCGACAGTAGAAGAAATTCGTGAAGCAATCGGTTATGGTGTAATCAAAATGAACATCGATACAGATTTACAATTTGCTTATACAGAAGGAACCTTGAATTATGTGTTGAAATACCAAGATTACTTGAAAACACAAATCGGAAACCCTGAAGGAGAAGAATTACCAAACAAAAAATACTACGATCCACGTAAATGGGTGCGCGAAAGTGAGTTGACGTTTGTGAAACGTTTAACACAATCGTTTGAAGACTTAAACAATGTTAATACATTAGGATAAAACAAGACTATGAGTTGGTTTAAAAGAAATAAAGAGGGGATTACAACGTCTACTTCAGAGAAAAAAGAAACTCCTGAAGGTTTATGGCACAAATGTCCGAATTGTAAAACGGTTTTTACACAAGCTGATTTTATCAAAACAAATTACGTGTGTGATCGTTGTTCATACCACGAAAGAATTGGTTCGGAAGAATATTTCCAAATCTTGTTTGATAACGGAGAATACACAGAGATTGATGCGAATTTGACTTCTGGTGACCCGTTAAATTTTGAGGATACAAAAAAATATACGGATCGTATCGCTGCTTCTCAAAAAAGTACAGGTTTAAAAGATGCTTTGCGTACTGGTTACGGTAAGGTAGAAGGACTTGATTTGGTGATTTGCTGTATGGATTTCGCATTCGTTGGAGGATCGTTAGGTTCTGTGATGGGTGAGAAAATTGCGCGAGGTATCGATAAAGCAATTGAATTAAAAGCTGCATTTATGATCATTTCTAAGTCTGGAGGTGCGCGTATGATGGAAGCTGGTTATTCCTTGATGCAAATGGCAAAAGTAAGTGGGAAATTAGGACAATTGTCTGAACATAAATTACCTTACATTTCGTTCTTAACTGATCCAACAACAGGTGGTGTAACTGCTTCATTTGCGATGTTAGGGGATATCAATATCGCTGAACCTAAAGCGTTAATCGGATTCGCTGGACCACGTGTAGTTAAAGAAACAATTGGTCGCGACTTACCTGAAGGATTCCAAACTTCTGAGTTCGTATTAGAACATGGATTCTTAGATTACATCGTTGAGCGTTCAGATTTGAAAAAAACAGTAGCACTTTCCTTACGTTTGTTTAAAAATTAAGACAAATAGTTAATATTGAGAGGTCATTCCGTCGGGGTGACCTCTTTTTTTATGCCTAATTTCGTGCATGAAGCCTTAAATGTAATGTGTATTCTGAGTTTATTAAATGATAGGTGAAGTAGCCATGAAGTAAGAAAAGGTGGAAAACTAAAAAAAATATGAAATTAATACCTAAGAAAGCTCAAAAAGTAAGTAGTTGGACCGGTGGTACTACCACTGAACTCATTATATTTCCTGAGAATTCATCGGTTGCAGAACAGAATTTTGACTACCGTATCAGTACTGCACAAGTGCTTGCGGAGAAAAGCGAATTTACTTTCTTCCCAAATTATGAGCGCAAATTAGCGATTCTCGACGGGAAGTTGATGGTGCAGCACAATCAATCGGAATGGTATCAATTAAATTCAGGTGAACAAACGGAATTTAAAGGAGTCTGGGAAACGCGTAGTGAAGGTCAGGTAGTCGATTTTAACGTGATTTACAACGATAAGTATCATTCTACTATAAATTGGGTGAATCACTTAAGTTTAACTGATTTCAATCAGGGAAATGAGGTGATTGGAATTTATTGCCTGAATGGTGCAATTCAACTCAATGATATCCTGCTTGAAAAAGGAGATTTTATCAATGCAAATGGTGATGTTCGTTCGGTACATACTTCGGAAGATGCGTTGTGTATTAAAGTGATTATAGAAAAATTATAACGATAGTTATAGTTGTATTTATTAAAATGTTAATTATTTAATTTTTAAAATTTTAAAGTTTTTTATATGAAGTATAAGTTTATCTATCTTTTGTTAGTAGTTGGATTGATTTCAGCATGTGGAACGACACATTACGAATCTGCATCTGTAGAAATTGATCAGTCGTACCAACGACCTGGAAGTATGCGTTTTTCAGTGGATTTAGTAAAAGAAAGTGGGCGAATAAAACGTATAAAGCCAAATTCAAATGGGATTAAATGGTCAAACATTAAATTCACTGGTGAGAATGTAATTGGGGTTGAACGAGGGAATTTACAATATGGGATGGCGAATTTGACTAAAGAAAATCACTCAGTGAAAGTATTAATGACGAGTGAAAAGTATGGATTTCGTGAAGAGTTTTCAGTGAATGTTCCGTATGTTGTTGGTATTAAAGTACGTACTAAAACCATTGAATTAAATAATCCTGTTGAAATTGACTACGATTTAGTATTGAATACTGGAGAAGTTATACCTAAAGATACGCGTCATTTTCCAAATGAATTGTTTGAAAACCATTCTGAAACGATGGTACAGTTTGTGGATGGTAAACTTCAGGTAGAAAGTTATATTCCTTTAATGAATAAAAGTTTAAAAGTGTGTTTTTTACATAAGGTTACAAAGGATACACTTTGGAATTCTTCGCTAGATATTTATTATCCGAATGAGATTAAGTTGGATCATTCTGGTAATAATGGTGAGAATGGCAAAAGTGGGGTAAGTGGTTCGCAACCTTCACAACATGGTTCAAATGGAGCAAATGGTGGTAATGGTGGTAATGGAGCTGATATTTCTGTTTTTCTTCAATATTATGGTGTGGAAGGAAATGATTTTGTGATTGCTACAATTGAAGAACAAGGGCGACAAAAACGCGTTTTTATTCCTAAAAGAACAGGTAGAATTTACATTGATGTGCGAGGTGGAAATGGAGGTAATGGAGGTAATGGTGGAGATGGAAAGGATGCTGCGTATCCTGTGACGACTACGGTGAATGGTAAAACAACTACTACAACTCCTTCTGTATATGGTGGTGATGCAGGTAATGGAGGTGATGCAGGTCATGGTGGACGTGGAGGTAATGTTTATATTTACATGGATGATCGTTTGACTGATTTTAGGAATAATATTCAAGTGGAAACGCAAGGTGGTTCTTCTGGTGTTACTGGAAGGTCTGGTAATCCTGGTAGAGGGATGAATTCTAAGGGTCAATTAGGAGGAGTTTTTAATTATAATAATGGGAAACAAGGCGGGCAAGGTCGCGCAGGTCAAACAGGCCAAAACGGAAAGGTTGAAGGTCCTGTCTTGTTGAAAAAAGAGGAGATGGTGAAACGTTTTTCATTCTTAAATAAAATTGATTAATCATGGTGAAAGAGAAAATAATAACTGCATTTGATGGTTTAGGTAAAGTATTTTTAGCTATTGGAAATCAAAAAGAATGGAGTGGATATGAGTTAGGGGTTACACGTGAAGAGTATGAGAAATTACAGGTGTTGGTTAGACGTCAATTTCACTTGAATGGTTGGTTTACGGAAGAAGCTGTTTTGCATGTTTTTAAAGGGTGGGGTGCGCAGTTAGATAAAGAGAATTTAGAACAGTTTTCATCAACGTATACATTTGCAACTTCTCCTAAAAAAGTGGGGGTGATCATGGCGGGAAATATTCCTTTGGTAGGATTTCATGATTTTTTATGTGTTCTACTTTCTGGAAATTCCATTGTGATTAAATTGAGTTCGGATGATAAAACCTTATTGCCTGCATTAATCGCACTACTCAAAAACTTTTATCCTGAAATCGAAGAACGAATTACTGTTTCGGAAGCGAAATTAGGAGAAGTAGACGCAATCATTGCTACGGGAAGTGGAAATTCGATGCGTTATTTTGAAAGTTACTTCGGACATTTACCGCATGTGTTTCGCAAAAATCGTACTTCCGTGGCGGTATTGACTGGTGAAGAAACGAAGGAAGAATTGGAAGCCTTGGGTGCTGATATTTTTACACATTATGGACTAGGATGTCGTAATGTTTCTCATTTGATACTTCCAAAAGACTTTGAGTTAAATCGCTTTTTTGAAGCAATTATTACACATGCAGATGTTGTGAATCTTCATAAATACGCGAATAACTACGATTATAATAAGGCAATCTATTTGATGAACTTGGAACAAATCCTTGATAATGGTTTTGTGTTATTGAAAGAATCAGAAGACTTATTTTCTCCGCTCGCAATGTTGTTTTATCACCGTTATGAGTCTTTTTCAGAGGTAGAGAATTATATAAAAAAACACCAAGAAGATATTCAAGTAGTAGTTGGGCGAAATTACCTTCCATTTGGTGTTGCGCAATGTCCTGGTTTATCTGATTTTGCAGATGGGGTAGATACAATGGCGTGGTTGAATAGTTTTTAGGTTTATTTTAGTGTGAAATTTTATTTTGATTAAAAAATAATCGTTAAATTAGATTGTAAATTAATCAAAATAAAATATTTCTATGGAAGAAACTAGCTCTGATATTATTATCTATCAAGTTCATGATGGTGAAATAAAAATCGAAACACGTTTAGAAGATGAGACAGTCTGGTTAACGCAGGCGCAGATGTCGGTATTGTTTGGAAAGGGTAGATCTACTATTTCGGAACATATTCGAAATATTTTCAGTGAAGGTGAATTAGAAGAAAAGGTGGTATGTCGGGATTTCCGACAAACCACTCAACATGGTGCTGTTGTTGGGAAAACACAAGTGCGAGACGTAACGATGTATAACCTCGATGTAATTATTTCTGTAGGTTATCGTGTCAAATCCCTTCGTGGAACCCAATTTAGAATTTGGGCTACGAAAAGATTGCGAGAATAAATAATTGTGTAGAAGTTGAAGGATTGTATATACAAGAAAATAGATTCGAATATTTAAATTCTCTGTAGAACACTTGTGCATAGGAAATATTAAGCTGGGACCCAATTCGAAAAGTATGCGTGAAAATTTCAAGTGTTTGAGGAGTTTACGACGAGTTTTGAAATTTTAGCGTCGTTCGAAAATTGGGTAGCTGTATTTCCAGCACTAGATTTTTTTGTTTCTTTTTTTATCGATGAAAAAAAGAAAAGATATTTCTATCATTATGCTTAAATTCGCGTAGCATTAGAACAAAAAGCATATGAAAGTATCTTATAACTGGTTGAAAGACTATATAAAAACAGATCTAACACCAACGCAAATCAGTGAAATTTTGACTGAAACTGGTCTGGAAGTGGATGGAATTGAGAAGATTGAAGGAATTAAAGGTGGGTTAGAAGGTGTGTTTGTTGGGGAAGTACTTTCGTGTGAAAAACATCCAGATGCTGATAAGTTAAAAGTGACGACAGTAAGTGTTGGAGGTGAACCGTTGCAAATCGTTTGCGGTGCTCCAAATGTGGCGATCGGTCAAAAAGTGATTTGCGCGACAGTTGGTGCGGTATTGTATCCGACTCCAGATGAAGCGTTTAAAATAAAAGCGTCAAAAATTCGTGGGGTAGAGTCCTTAGGGATGTTGTGTGCGGAGGATGAACTTGGATTAGGTAAATCACACGACGGAATTTTGGTATTACCTGAAGATACGAAAGTAGGTACACCTGCAGCGTCGTATTTCGAATTAGAAGAAGATTATCAAATAGAAATTGGATTGACACCAAACAGGGCAGATGCCATGGGACATATTGGTGTTGCACGTGATTTAGTTGCGTACTTAAATGTACATCGTGCTGCTGGTTTGACCTTAGAATTGCCGAAAGTATCTGGTTTGAAAGCTGTAACGAACGATGTTACTGTTGCGGTTGAAGCGGTAGAAAAAGAAGTTTGTCCTAAATATTTAGGTGTAAGCTTGAAAAATGTAGCGGTAAAGCCTTCTCCTGCTTGGTTGCAAAAAAGATTACGTGCGGTAGGATTGAGTCCAATTAATTCAGTTGTAGATTGTACGAATTATGTGATGCGTGAATTAGGAACGCCTTTACATGCGTTTGATGCTGCGAAATTAAACGGAACGATACAGGTGAAGTTTGCAAAAGCAGGCGATAAATTTGTGACCTTGGATGGGGTAGAACGTACCTTACATGCAGAGGATTTAATGATTTGTAATGCGACGGATTATTTAGCTATTGCAGGTGTTTTTGGTGGGTTGGAATCAGGGATTTCGGATGCCACTACAAATATTTTTATTGAATCTGCTTATTTTAATCCGGTTTCTGTTCGTAAAACAGCGAAGCGTCACGGGTTGAATACCGATGCAAGTTTCCGCTATGAGCGTGGAGTAGATCCTCACTTGACTCAATATGCTTTAGAGCGTGTTGTTTCTTTGATTCAAGAAGTGTGTGGTGGTAAACTAGCGATGGAACCTGTTGCTGTGGTTTCGAATGACTTTCCAGCGACTCAGATTGATTTCAGTGTTGCACGTTGCAATGCGTTGATTGGAACAGAAATTCCAGAAGCTACCATTGAATTGATTTTAAATAACCTAGATATTCACGTAGTTTCAAAAAATGAAAGTATTTGGAAATTAGCACTTCCTGCTTATCGTGTAGATGTATTACGTGAAGTGGATGTGATTGAAGAGGTATTGCGTATCTACGGATTTAACAATGTTCCACTTCCTGAAAAATTAAATACTACGATTACCTTACGTACAAAACCTGACTTAGAAAAAGTACAAGCTTCTTTGTCTGAATTTTTAGTTGGTTTTGGTTGTAATGAAATGATGAACAATTCATTAACTTCTTCTATTTATAGTAAAAATTTCGGTAACGAAGCGTTCAGTGAAGCACACAATGTGGAGATGTTAAACCCATTGAGTCAAGAGTTGGA
>CANGOA010000130.1 GCA_947455255.1 Flavobacteriia bacterium
ACAAATATCCCAGTAAACACGTGTTTACTGGGATATAATTATGTATTTTAGTCTTTAATAATCTGTATCGCTTATTTAGGACTAGTCATATGTTATTATTAATTTATTCAGAACGTTGATAAGATAACTCGAACTTAGATTAAATAATTTAAGCCCATTTTTATTGAATCATGAAACCAAACTTTCTATTTCTGTACAATAGAAAGTATATCAATTAATTAGACGATATACAAATTAATTATAAGTTTTAAATAGCTAAACATTAGGACAGTCTAAATATTCTTAATACTTGAAAATATAATAATGTTCATTTATAAAAAAAGCGCCTAGAAATGAATCTAGGCGCTTTTATTAATTTTCAATAATAGTATTAGCATTTACTTGTTACATAGGTAACAGCTGCTTCCACTTTTTTCGTTGTTGGATTATATTCAAATTTATCAATTGTAAATCCTTTTGGATTTTTAACATTATTCTTACTAATGTTAGCAATATCAAATACAGATTCATATGAAATAATTTGACCATCCAGTCCAATCGTTTCAATTCTGTAATTGTTCTTATTCATCAATTTCAATTTCAATCCACCTGCGTGTTGAGAACTATATGCCCAAATATATACAGTAATTTTCTTTTTTGTATCCAAATTTGTAATTACAGCATACGTACTTGACATAGGAATTAATTTATTAGCTGTACATTTTACTGTATAATCTAACGAAAGATTGATTGCGTTAGCATCATCTAATTTATTCAAATCAAACGTGTAAGAATTTGTGTTTTTAGTACTGATTTCTTCTGTTTTAAACGTTTTACCAGTTACCGCATCTTCAATAATGAAATATGCTGCATCTACTCTTGGTATATTATATAATCCACCTATCATATATGGAGATGCATATAGACTAGTTTTTTGCATAATAACTGTACCTCCTTTTGAATATCCTGTAATATTCACCATACGACCAGTATACATTTCCATTAGTTCATTACCTGTATATCCTTCTGAAACATATTCATAATCCGTAAATTTAAAATCCATGAAAGTTGGAAAATGAGGCTCTATAATATCATAAGTAGGAACATCTAATAAAGGAGAAGCCCAAAGTACACCTAAACATGATAAATGAGAAGTAGTAAATTGCGCAACTAAAACATTGTTTATTAAAACAACTGTAGCATCATCTTCTCTTTTCCATTGTCCAGTTTGATCATTACGACTCCAAATCGGCAATTTATCTCCGGCAACAATCGTTTTTCCAGTTAATGGATTATCTTGTCCTGCAGTCAATTCTATTTCAGTAGCAACTGGTTTATCAAAATTCTTAACGATAACACCGTCTACAGTCATATCTACTTTAATAATACCAGCAGACAAAAATTGCACTCCACCTACAATCGCACTTCCATTTTTATCTAGTACATCTTGCGGTTTTAATCCACCAGGCACAACATCATTTGCTTCTGTACGAGGGTCATAATAACGAACGTTTATAGCCAAATTTGAACCTGATAAAGTTTGATCATTCAAGCCTTTCATAACAGTACCAGCAGTCATTTCTAACTTAGCTGTCTGAACTGTACCAGTTTCTTCTTTTGTTTCAATAACAACTGGCGCTGAAGGCGAACCACCAGTCAAGGGTGCTGTTGTTTTTAATTCAGACAAACCTGTAGGTAATACAGCTCCTTCTTCAATTAATTTATATTCTAAATTAGTTTCCGTTTTACTCGTCAAAACAACATCGTACATAAAATCTTCAAAACCTTCTGCTTTTCCAGCAATTTTGAAAACGATAGGATTTTCTGTTGTTGGTACAACTCCTTTTTTCAAACTCAAGAATGTAAATCCATTAGTTACACCATATACAGATTTACCTAACGAAGTGATTACTTTATCTGCATCTTTTCCAGAAAGCGTCAAAGTAAAATCACCTGGTTGTTTATCTGCTCCTTCTTTAGCATTCACAAATAACATTGAAGTTGGTGCACTAAACACATCCGTATTTACACTAATTGTATAATTATCAGGACTCACTTTTTTACATCCATAAGGGATAGCCAAAGAACCAATAAGTGCTATTGCAACAGCACCGTAAACTATTTTCTTTTTCATATTTTTTAATTATTAAATTAATAAATTAAAGAATTACTTAATCAAATAAGTGAAATTCAATTGTATCACAGGCATCCAACGGTAAGTTTTCAAATCCTCTGTCATTTGTTTACCTAATGCGGTATTATTTTCTAATAGTTTTGTTCCAATAACAGTAACTTTTGGAGCAGGTAAATAATACGTTCCAAAATCAAAGTTTACATTAAACTTTTTCTTTGGAACAGCTCTACCTAAACCTAAACCTAAATAGGGAGCGAATCCTTTAGAATCAATTGTAATTTCTACATCACCAATTTCTTCTGCAGTTAATGTCACAATTTTCGTTTCTACTGCTTCTTGAGGCGTCAATTTTGCTTTTATTTGAGCCGAAGTAAAAATAGCAACACCTGTTGTCAATCTAAACCATACAACTTTTTTAAATGGTTGAACATCATACAACAAATGAAGATTATTATAAGCAACCTTTGCGTCTGCCCCCATTTTAATCCCCATATCAACAGATGTAGCATAATGAAATGGAACTGTAGAATACCCCAAGCGAGCGGTATGAATACCATAGTTATACTTAAAATCTAGTCCAAACCCTACCGTTCCGGCGTGTAGAGATGTCATAAATCGATGGTCTACCGACTTTGTGCTGTCAGCAGTTGGTTCTTGTCCGAACAAATTCATCGAACCGACAAGCGTTAGTGCAAGTAAATATATTTTTTTCATGAAGCAATATTACGAAATATTACGTAACATAATTGTGATTTTTTAACAAAAAAAATGCGTTTAGTTTACTAAACGCATTCAATTTAAAATCGTTATAAATAACTAATGACCTTTTGCAGCTAAATATCTTTCAGCATCCAATGCAGCCATACATCCTGTACCTGCAGCAGTGATAGCTTGTCTGTATGTTTTATCTGCAGCATCACCAGCTACGAATACTCCAGCAACATTCGTTTTAGAAGTTCCAGGTTGTTCGTATTTGATATACCCTGTTTCATCTAAGTTTATGTAATCTGCAAAAATATCTGTATTCGGTTTGTGTCCAATTGCTACGAAGAAACCAGTACAGGGAATGATTTGTTCTACCCCGGTCACCGAATTTTTTACTTTTGCTCCTGTTACTAAATCGCCTTCACCTAATACTTCTACTGTATCTGTATTATAAAGAATGGAAATATTCGGTGTGTTTTTCACACGGTCAGCCATAATTTTAGAAGCTCTAAAATCCTCTTTACGTACTAACATCGTCACTTTTGTACATAATTTAGAAAGGTAATGTGCTTCTTCACACGCTGAATCACCAGCACCAACGATCACTGTTTCGTGTCCTCTGTAAAAGAAACCATCACAAACCGCACAAGCAGAAACACCACCACCTAATTCCAAGTATTTTTGTTCGGAAGGAAGACCTAAATATTTTGCAGAAGCACCAGTAGAGATAATTACCGTTTCTGCATGTATTTCATGACCTGATTCCGTCCAGCACTTGTGGATTTCACCAGAAAAATCAACTTTAGTAATAAAACCAAAACGAATATCTGTTTCAAAACGTTTTGCTTGTGCTTCTAATTCAAGCATCATAGCAGGACCCGTAATTCCCTCAGGATATCCAGGGAAATTCTCTACTTCATTAGTAGTTGTTAATTGACCACCAGGTTGCATGCCTTGATACATTATAGGTTTCATGTCTGCGCGTGCAGCGTAGATTGCAGCTGTATATCCAGCAGGACCAGAACCTATGATAAGGCATTTTACTTTTTCTATTTCTGTGTTACTCATAACCGTATTTTTTTAGCGTATAAAAGTAAGATTTTTTGATTAAAGTTAAAAGTCGAAAGTTAAAAGTTGAAAGTCGACAGTTGGACATTTTTTAATCTCGTTTCTTTGGGGTAAATCTTCTTTTTTCTTGAGTTTTTCCAGTTCCAGATCCTTGAGGTCTGCCCCCACCACCTTGCGATCGTTTGCCTTGGGAAGAATTTTGATTTCTGTTGTTATTAAACGTACGTTTTTCTTCTTTTTCCACAACAAATATTTTTGCAGGGAAAGGATGCTCTTCCACGACAGGGATTTGCATGGATATTAACTTTTGAATGTCTTTTAGGTAAGCTCGTTCTTCATATTCACAAAATGAAACTGCTTTACCAGAAGCTCCAGCTCTACCTGTTCGACCAATTCTATGCACATAGGTTTCTGGTATGTTTGGTAATTCAAAATTCACTACAAAAGCCAATGCATCAATATCAATTCCACGTGCAGCAATATCCGTAGCTACTAACACACGTGTCGTATAATCTTTAAAATTACTCAATGCACGTTGTCTTGCATTTTGAGATTTATTTCCATGAATAGCTTCCGCTTTGATTTTCGCTTTGTCTAAAATTTTCACCACTTTATCCGCTCCATGTTTTGTTCTCGTAAATACAAGTGCTGATTTGATGGAAGGATCTTCCAATAAATGTACCAATAAGGCATTTTTGTTTCCTTTATCAACATAGTAAACTTCTTGTTGAATTGTTTCAGCTGTAGAAGAAACCGGAGTCACTTCCACTTTCTCAGGATTGGTTAAAATATTACCAGCTAATACTTTTATTGTATCAGGCATGGTGGCAGAGAAAAATAATGATTGACGCTTTTCAGGAATCACCTTTAATATTTTCTTTACATCATTTACAAATCCCATGTCTAACATACGATCTGCTTCATCTAACACAAATAATTGAATGTCATTCAAACGAATAACACCTTGTCCGATTAAATCTAATAAACGTCCTGGAGTTGCTACTAAAATATCTACACCTGCTTTGATTGCATTTACTTGTGAACTCTGCGTTACTCCACCAAAAATAACCGTATGGCGTAATTTTGTATAGCGACCATAACTTGCGAAACTTTCGCCAATTTGAATAGCAAGCTCACGTGTTGGTGTTACAATAAGTGCATGAATTTTATTATTTCGTTCTCCAGCCTCTTTTCGGTTATAAAGCAACTGAATGATAGGAATTGCAAATGCAGCTGTTTTACCTGTACCTGTTTGCGCGCAACCTAGTAAATCTGTACCTTCTAATAAGATTGGAATGGATTTTTCTTGGATTGGTGTAGGATTGGTATAACCTTCTTCGTTTAAAGCCTTAAGTATAGGCTCAATTAAATTTAAATCTTCAAATTTCATAGGAAAATGTTCATCGATTTTCCTACTTTGTTCTGAATTAAACCCTAGGAATACGAAGGACAAATATACGGAAAATAAGTGAAGAGTGAAGAGTTATGAGAGACGAATATGGTATAAATAAAAAGTCCAGACAAATTGCCTGGACTTTCATTATCATTAAAAAAGAATTAAGCTTCTTTAGCTTCTGAAGAAACTTCTTCTTCTTTTCTTTCTGGTTTTGGAAGTAATACTTTACGAGAAAGTTTCCATTTTTTCGTTTTTAAGTCTTTACCCATCACTTTGAAACGAACGATATCACCTTCTTTACAAACGTCTTCCATTTTAGCAATTTTCTCCCAGTTAAACTCAGAGATATGAATTAATCCGTCTGTTCCAGGTAGAATTTCTACGAAACAACCGTAAGCTTGTAAAGATTTGATTTTTCCTTCGTATTCAGCACCTTCTTCTACGATTGGAGGGAAAGCAATTTGTCGAATTTTAGTCACTGCAGCATTCATATCATCTGCATTGTTTGACATTACTTGAACACGTCCTTGACCACCTTCGATTTCTTCTATTGTGATTACAGTATTCGTTTCTTTTTGTAATGCTTGGATAATTTTACCTCCAGGTCCGATGATTGCACCAATCACTTCATTTGGAACGTTGAACGCTTCAATACGTGGAGTTTGTGGTTTCAATTCAGGATTTGGAACAGCAATTGTTTCAATGATTTTATCTAAGATATGTAAACGTCCAGCACGAGCTTGTTCTAACGCTTGAATTAATACTTCATAAGGTAAACCATCTACTTTGATATCCATTTGACAAGCAGTAATACCAGCAGCTGTACCAGTTACTTTGAAGTCCATATCTCCTAAGTGATCTTCATCACCTAAGATATCGGAAAGAACTACGAATTTACCACCTTCAGCAACCAATCCCATTGCGATACCAGAAACTGGCGCTTTGATTTGAACACCACCATCCATTAATGCTAATGTACCAGCACAAACAGTTGCCATGGAAGAAGAACCATTGGATTCTAAAATTTCAGAAACTAAACGAATTGTGTATGGATTATCATCCGGCAATACATTTTTCAATGCTCTTAACGCTAAGTTACCATGTCCAACCTCTCTTCTAGAAGTACCACGTAATGGTTTTGCTTCACCAGTAGAGAATGGAGGGAAGTTATAGTGTAGCATGAATTTTTCTGTTCCACGGAAAGTTACTCCGTCTAACAATTGCTCATCCATTTTACCACCTAAAGTAAGTGTAGTCAATGATTGAGTTTCTCCACGTGTAAATACAGCAGATCCATGAACGATAGGAAGGTAATCCACTTCCGCCCAGATAGGACGAATTTCGTCGAATTTACGTCCGTCTAAACGTTTCCCTTCTTCTACCATAACTGTTCTAACCGCTTTTTTCTTCACTTCAGAGAAGTAAACAGAAATAAAACCATTGATTTCAGCTAATTGTTCTTCTGTATATTGAGCTTTGAATTCAGCTTTAACAGCGTCGAATAATTCAGTTCTTTTCACTTTAGAAGCAAGACCTTGACGAGCAACGTCTTTACATTTCTCAAAACAGAAATCGAAAACATTTTTCTTAACTTCTTCGTTATGAGTTTCGTGATTATATTCTCTTTTAACTGCAGCAACTGGAATTAATTTAGCTAATTCTAATTGGAAGTTACATTGTTCGATAATTGCTTGGTGAGCCAATTTGATGATATCCACCATTTCCAATTCGGAAATTTCTTTCATTTCACCTTCTAACATTACGATATCTTTCACTGTACCAGCGATCATGATATCGATGTCCGAATTTTTCATTTCAGAAACTGTAGGATTTATCACGTATTCACCGTTAACTCTACCTACTCTCACTTCAGACATTGGTCCATTGAAAGGGATATCAGAAACAGCGATAGCAGCAGAAGCAGCTAAACCACATAAAGCATCTGGCTGGTGTTCACCATCATAGGATAACAACTGAATCATTAACTGAACTTCTGCATGGTAATCATCTGGGAATAATGGGCGTAATGCACGATCCACCAAACGCATGATTAATACTTCTCCATCCGAAGGACGCGCTTCTCTACGGAAGAATCCACCAGGAATTTTACCCGCCGCAGCGAATTTTTCTTTGTAATCTACCGTTAAAGGTAAAAAATCTACTCCATCTTTTGCTGTAGGTGCTGCAACTACTGTTGCTAACATTACAGTTTCGCCCATTTGTAACACTACGGAGCCATCAGCTTGTTTTGCTAATTTACCTGTCTCGATGGAGATACTTTTCCCTCCAATAGTGATGGACTTTTTAACTATATTCATATTTGATTTATTTACAATTTATTTTGCGTAACGAATTTACGACATTTTTTCCATAAAAAAAGGCATTTGAATGATCAAATGCCTTTTCTTTATAAAGATAACTTTGTTATTAACGACGTAATCCTAATTCTTTCACGATAGCACGGTAACGAGAAATTTCTTTCTTTTTCAAATAATCTAAAAGACTTCTTCTTTTACCTACTAATAATTGCAAAGAACGTTGTGTTCCATAATCTTTTCTATTTTTCTTCAAGTGCTCAGTTAAATGAGAAATTCTGTAAGAAAATAAAGCGATTTGACCTTCTGCAGATCCTGTGTTTGTTTCAGATCCCGCGTATTTTGCGAAGATTTCTGTTTTCTTTTCTGGTGCTAAATACATTCCAATATTATTTAATGATTCTTATGTATGTCTACTTTAGAC
>CANGOA010000131.1 GCA_947455255.1 Flavobacteriia bacterium
GATAAAATTTATATTTCTCAAGGAGAGGTTCAAGAATTAAAAGTAGTTGGACAAAAAAATATCATCGACAATTTAATAAGTAAAGTTGTTAATCATACATGTACATTCGAATTAAAAAAAGGTAATTATAAAAATTTTGAATGTGCAATTTATGTGGTAATCCCAAATCTGAAAAAAGTAAATTTAAGTGGAGTCGGAGATGTATTTATAAAAAAATTTACAAATCAAAAATCGGTTAAATTAATTCTTTCTGGAGTAGGTGATATTAACTTCGAGACTATTTATAATCTAGAAAATCTTACGATCGATTTAAATGGTGTCGGCGATATTGTTTGCACTAAATTTGAAGGAGAATTACCATATCTGAAATTAAATTTAGAAGGCACTGGTGACTTTAAAGGATTAAAAATGAAAACTAAAAACTCAAAAATATCACTTAGTGGAGTTGGTAATTGTGAATTAAATGTGGCAAATTCGTTAACAGGAGATATATCAGGAGTTGGAGATATAAACTACATGGGTAATCCAAAAATTTTAAACATAAAAAATTCTGGTCAAGGCGAATGCTTAAAAATGACAAATAAATGAAATTACTATGAATCAACTAAAAACTGAAAAAACAGCTTTCAATTCTTACCAAATCTTGGTAATCACTATACTAGCACTGACTCAATTTACCGTTGTTTTAGATTTCATGGTCATGTCACCACTTGGCGACAAATTAATGAAAGCAATGCACTTATCCACAAAACAATTTGGTATTGCAATGTTTTCCTATGCGTTTAGTGCTGGGATTTCTGGTTTCTTAACAGCAGGATTTGCAGATAGTTTTGATCGAAAAAAACTATTATTATTCTTTTACATTGGTTTTATCGTTGGTACATTGTTCTGTGGACTGGCAAACACCTACCCTCTTTTAATTGCTGCGCGGGTATTTACAGGATTATTCGGAGGTGTAATCGGTTCTATATCAATGGCCATAGTATCAGATTTATTCACCTTAGAACAACGTGGTCGCGTGATGGGATTCATGCAAATGGGCTTTGGTGCAAGTCAAGTACTAGGCATTCCTATTAGTTTATATATCGCAAATCGTTGGGGATGGCAATCACCTTTCTTTATGATAGTTGTTTTAGCATTTATCATTTGGATTGTTTTGACCATTAAATTAAAACCAATCACAAAACACTTAGAAATCAAAAACAAAGACAATGCGCTCAAGCATTTAATCCACACGATTTCTCAAAAAAACTACCGCATTGGATTTTTAGCAACAGCCTTGATGTCGCTTGGCGGTTTTATGATTATGCCTTGGGGAAGTGTGTACGCTGTAAACAACCTAGGTGTTACTGAAGAACAACTACCGTTTCTTTTTATGATTTCTGGTGTTGCAACATTAATTATCATGCCTGTCATCGGTAAATTAAGTGATAAAATCAATAAATTCAAGCTATTTACCATCGCTTCTGCATGGATGATCATGGTGGTTTTAATTTATGCAAATTTAGTTCCTGTACCTTTTTGGATCGTTGTTTTACTAAATGTACTCATGATGATGGGCGTTATGGCACGTATGATTCCAAGCGTTGCTCTAGTTTCCGCCCTACCTGAATTACATGACCGTGGCGCATTTATGAGTATTAATTCTTCTTTACAACAATTGGCTGGTGGTATTGCTGCAGCAATTGGAGGTATGATTGTTGTTCAAAAAGACAACTTTAGTCCAATCGAACATTATGATACCCTCGCGTTGGTTGTAGCTGTATTTGTCGGTATTTGTGTATATGTATTGAGCTTGGTAAGTAAAATTGTAAGAGATAAAAATAAAAGTTAACAAATTGAATATCGATTAGTTGAACTTTTTTTTGTATTTTAGAAATATGAAACAACTAGTATTATTCTCTTTTATTTTATGCTCAATTAGCATAAATGCTCAGAAAACATGGAGTTCCGACGTCGCTCAAATCTTTTATACTAAATGTGCAACTTGCCATCACCCAAGTGGTATTGGAGGGTTTTCATTACAAAAGTATTCGGAGGTGAGTCCTATGGCAAATGCGATTTCTGACGCTATATCCACAGATAAAATGCCACCTTGGCCACCAAGTAAAAAATATCAAAAATACACTCATGACCGTTCCTTAAACGATACTGAAAAACAAACAGTATTGGATTGGATAAAAAACAATGTACCTGAAGGTAATCCTGCTCAGACACCACTTCTACCCGTTTTTCCTGAAGGAGCAATGCTTGCCGGAGGTGATTTAACTGTTCGAATCCCTAAATATATGAGTAAGGCTAGTATTGGCAAAGACGATTATGTTTGCTTTTCAGTACCTACAGGAATAACAGAAAAACGCTCAATAAAAGCAATTGAAATCGTACCTGGAAATCGAAAAATTGTTCACCATGCATTGATTTTTGTTGATCAAACAGCTTCCGAAACGACTGATTCTACGAGTGGCAAATGTTCAAGTCCTGGAAACCCTTCTACCGTTTTAATCGCTGGATATACACCTGGCGCAACCCCTGTTACCTTTCCAAACAAAGAACCATTAAAACTAGGTATTACTATGGAAGCTGGTGCAAAAATATACTTCACCATGCATTATCCCGATGGAAGTTATGGAGAATTTGATAGTACAAAAGTAATTTTCCATTTTTATCCGAAAGACGAAACAGCAATTCGAGAAGTATCTGCTGCTGCAGTTATTCAAAATTGGAATTTTTCATTACCTCCAAATAAAAAGACAGCTGTTAGCGCAAGTTATAAAGCATTACCAAGTGATATTTCATTATTAAGTGTATTTCCTCACATGCATTTGCTTGGAGAAAGTATTAAAGCATATGGTATTTCGCCTAAAAATGACACAATAAAGTTTATTGATGTACCTAAATGGGATTTTCACTGGCAGGATTTTTTCTTTTTTAAAAACATTGTTTTTGCTCCAAAAGGCACTGTAATAAAAGGGGAAGGAATTTACGACAATACTTCGGACAACCCGAATAATCCAAATAATCCACCTATAACTGTTGTTCCCGGATTAAATACAGCAAATGAAATGTTTTTAGTCTATTTTCATTACATGATCCATCAAGCGGGTGATGAAAATTACGATATGGAGTCGCTGATCACTGCTTCACTCAATGAAGCTCTTACGATTGATAAAAGCATACTAAAAGTATTCCCTAATCCTCTAAAAGACAAATGTCAAATTATTTTACCTTCAAAAATCGGAGAACTCTACAATGTTGTAATTTATGATATTCAAGGAAAATCAATTAAAAACTTAATTAAAAATCAACAATCTAATTCAAAGGAAATATCGTTAATTTGGGATGGGACAAATGATAATGGTGAAGAAGTTAGAAAAGGAATCTATTTTGTATCTGTAAATTTAGGAGGAACTTTTTCAACAGCAAGAATAATTAAAGAATAATGAAATTTAGGCTTTTCACATTTTATTTGATTTTCGTTCAAAACTTTATTCAGGCCCAATCTTGCTCAGATTTAAACATTAAACTTACTTCTGAAATAAAAAGTACCTGCAACATACTACCTATGACCATGTTGCATGATCAAAAAGATCGAACGTATCTATATGTAGCCAATAAAGAAGGTGGATTAAAGGTTTATAATATCTCAAAAATTGAAAAACCCTACATTATTGACTCTATTAATACGAGTGCTTTTGAAAGTTTAGACGTTATGAACCTTCATCAAGATGGAGATTATTTATACTTAGCATTAGGAAATTCTTTTTCGAGTAACCAAAAATCAGGAATGGCAATAATCGATGTTACAAGTCCTGAAAACATCAGTTTATTAGATTATTACATTGTTCCAAATTCTACTTCCGGAGGTGGTGTAATAAAAACTGAAGGTAACTACGCATACCTTGGAGCAATGCAAAATGGTTTGCAAATCTTGGATATTACGGACAAAAAAGACATTAAATTCATTTCTCAATTTTCACCTTCCATAAGCTTTCCTCCTATTTCGAATCCCGACAAAGCAAAATACAATGCACGTGGTATGGATGTAAAAAACGGTATCGTTTACCTTTGCTACGACGCAGGTGGAATTCGAATAATTAATTGTACAGATAAATTACATCCACGACAAACAGGTAAATGGTGTAATCCTGCTATGTACACTCCGCTCGACCACCCAAAAGCATACAATAACGTATTACTTCGTGATTCTTTGTTGTACGTGACTGTAGATTATTGCGGGGTTGAAGTAATTAACATTAAAGACACGCATAACATCAAACTTCAAAGTTGGTGGAATCCTTACCATTGTCCTAACAACAATTGGTTTACAAGTCCTAGTCATACGAATGAATTAGTCATTGACACCTTAGCCAAGCGATTATTTATGTCAACTGGTAAAAGCGATATGATAGTGCTAGATATTTCAAATCCTAGTCAATTAGATTCTTGTAATTACTTTGGTGGTGCATCCAATAACATCGGTACATGGGGAATCAATCGCTACAAAAACCAAGTATACCTTTCCTATATCTGTACGTTCGGTATACCTTTTGTATCAAACTGGAGTGGCATAAAAATATTAACCTACCAAGAAAACACAAATCTTCTAAACGAAGTTAATTCTGCTGCATTTACCATTTTCCCGAACCCATCTGATGGTAAAATAAACATCAGTTTTGACCCAACTAAAGAAAATACAATTACTATATTGTCGCTTTTAGGAGAAAAAATCTATCAAGAAAAATGTACCCAAGAATCAATCGATCTACGATTTTTACCTAATGGGATCTATTTACTGGAATTTAATCAAGAGAACATTCGTAAATCAGTAAAACTAATCATCGAACATTAATTATACCAACCCATCTCCTTCTACCATGGTCACCCATTTCTTCATTTTCTTTTGAATGACTTTGAAATGGTGTTGATCTTCTGGTGTGACAAAAGAAATCGCTTCTCCAGATGCTTCCGCACGACCTGTACGACCAATACGGTGAATGTAATCTTTGGGAGAACGAGGTAATTCGTAGTTAATCACAAACGGCAAGAATTGAATATCAATCCCTCGCGCTAATAAATCGGTAGTAACCAAAACACGCGTCTTTCCTGCCTTAAAGCGATTCAACGCTTCCAAACGGGCACCTTGACTCTTTTTACTATGGATGGCACGTGCTTCAATGCCATTTTTATTTAATTTTTCCGTTACAGAATCCGCTTTAAAGGTGGAAGAAGTAAAGACCAATACTTGTTGCATGTTCTCTTTGTTAATCAAATAACGCAACAAAGGACCTTTTTTCTCCTCTGAAATAAAATAACCCGTTTGTACAATTTTATCAATGTCATCAGTATCGCTATCAATCTTGATCACCACAGGATTCTTAAGAACCAACTGTGTAATATGGTCAATATCTTCACTTAAGGTAGCAGAAAACAATACATTTTGGCGTTTCTTCGGACACAACCCAATGATTTTATTAACTTCTTCCTGGAAACCTAAATTCAACATTTTATCCGCTTCGTCCAAGACAAGTGTTTCCACTTCACTTAAAGAAATAGCTTTGGATTCTACCAATTCAATCAAACGACCCGGAGTGGCAATCAACAACTGAACACCTTGTAATTTGATCATTTGCGGATTGATAGACACCCCTCCATATACAGCCATAGATTTTACAGCCGATGTCAAACCTTCACTAAATAAATCCACTACCTCACTCACCTGAACCGCTAATTCTCGCGTTGGAACCAATACCAAAGCCTTGACATGACGATTTTTAGCAGGTTTTGATCCTTCTAAATTTTGCAATAAAGGCAGCACGTAACTTGCAGTCTTACCAGAACCCGTTTTTGCAATCCCTAAGACATCTTGTTTTTTTAATAAGGCTGGGATCGCTTGCTCCTGAATCGGGTAAATCGATTCATAACCTTGTTTTACAACATTTTTAAGAATTAAAGGAGAAAGTCCTAATTTGGAAAATGGCATGGGATAGATTTTTTTTGTAAAAGTAGTGATTTAAATTGGTCACCTCCCTTAATCCCTCCTCAAGGAGGGAAACTTTATGTTCCGCTTCGATAATTTATGAAAATATAATAATTTCCTTAGGTCACCTCCCTTTATCTTCTGGCGCTACCGCTTGGTCTTCGAAAGCAAAGCTTTCTCTCCTCAAGAAGGGAAACTTTATGTTCTGCTTCGAATAATTATGAAAATATAATAACTGACTGGAATCACAATCTTCCCTCCTCGAGGAGGGACCGAGGGAGGTGACCATTTTCCATACATTTCAAATAAAAAACAATAAAACACAACTTCCCCTCACATTTTTCACTAACTTAAATAAGAAAACGATGTTTTCAAACAACCATTACAACCCCAATTTAAAAGAATTTGCACGTGAATTAAGATCCACTTCCGTATCCAAAGCAGAAAAAAGAATATGGAAATCATTACTTTCTAGAGAACAACTAAACGAGCGTTTCCTAAGACAAAGACCAATAAAAAATTTCATTGTTGACTTTTTCTGTCCAAAACTCGGCTTAATTATAGAAATAGATGGAAGTTCACACTTAAACAAAGGTGAGTATGATTTTTTCAGAGAACAAAAATTAAAGTCACTTGGTTACACTATTATTAGATTTCAAGAAGGAGAAGTAATGAATCAATTAGACGATGTGAAAGATCAAATCGTTCATGCAATTTATGTTTTGAATGAAGGAATAGAATAGTATTCGTTGGTCACCTCCCTTAATCTTCTGGCGCTACCGCTTGGTCTTCGAAAGCAAAGCTTTCTCTCCTCAAAGAGGAAAACTTTATGTTTCGCTTCGATAATTTATGAAAATATAATAATTTCCTTAGGTCACCTCCCTTAATCCCTCCTCGAGGAGGGAAACTTTATGGTCCGCTTCGAATAATTATGAAATTATAAAAACAGATTCGAACCATATTCTTCCCTCCGTGATGGGTCCCGAAAGCTTTCGGGAGAGGGAGGTGACCTAATTTTAGGGAGGTGACCTATTTACCCAAATCAACCACCCCACCCCAAAACTTTGGAACTCCTACTTCAAAAAAGAGTTCTTCGTCCGTAAAAGGATGTTTAAATTTAAGACTCGAAGCATGCAAAAACAGTTTGTCAATTCCGAATTTTTCGATGAACATGTGGTTATGGTGTCTGTTTCCATGTTTTGGATCCCCTATGATCGGGTGACTCATTTTATTCGCATGTATCCGTAATTGATGCATACGACCGGTCTTGGGCGCAAACTCAACCACACTATACCTAGAAGTTTCGTAGGGCTCAACAGGTATAGGTAGCTCGAATTGTTTCAAACATGTATAATGCGTTTCTGCTTCTTTGTAGTTCCCACGATCATTTTTAACTGGAGAATCAATCACGCCTTCTTCAGCCACAAAACCACGTACTAAGGCGAGGTATTTTTTCTCCAATGCGTTGTTTTCAATCAACTTCTGAAAACTGGAAACGTATTCTTTTTCCTTCGCACAAATGAGTAAACCCGAGGTTTTACGGTCTAAACGGTGAACTGGATAGACCTTGCTACCTTGTGCTTCCATCAATTCCACCAAGGATTCTTCCTCAATGTTTCGCGCATAATGTGAATGGTGAACCAACAAATTCGACGGCTTGTTAATCAACACAAAATAGTCGTCCTCAAAAAGAATATCCATACATTAAAAGTAACATATTTTGCAGAAATTTTATTCTTATATTTGATTCACTTAAAATATATTCGGCATGGCTATCGATCCAAAAGAATTAGAATTCAACATCAACGAAGATCAAA
>CANGOA010000132.1 GCA_947455255.1 Flavobacteriia bacterium
CATATCCAAAGGCATGAGGAATTTGTTTTAAAATTAAGATGATACCAATCGATGCAATTAATCCTGAAATTACGTTGGAGGGAATGTAGTTAGCTACAAATCCACCACGTAAATATGCACTGATAATTTGGAAAACACCAGCGATGACCACGCACATCAAAAAGGTTTGAAAATCTCCCAGTTGATGAATGGCAGAAGCGACTATGGCAGTTAAACCAGCTGCTGGTCCACTGACGCTTATGTGCGAACGACTTATAATACCTACAACGATACCGCCAATAATACCTGAGATAACACCGGACATTGGAGAGGTGCCACTGGCCAATGAAACGCCTATGCATAATGGAAGCGCGACAAGAAAAACGACTAAACCCGCTGGGATGTCTTTTTTTAAATTAGAATAAAGAATCATTTTGAAAAAGTTTAAATTGAATTAAAAACCGATTAATTGATGAATCGGTGAGTTTATGAATTTAAACTAAGTCGGGTGGAGGAGATAAAGTATCGAGTATAGGTGCTATATAACGATGCGTATAATAACCAATTTTTGATTTGGAAATTGAATTTACATCCGCAAGTTCTATTTTGTCTACTAACTGAAAGCTAACGTATAATTCTTTTTCGGATGTCTCTTTTTCTGAATCTTCTTCGTCTGAAGAATCTTCTTCATCTAATTCAAGTGACAATTCAATTTCTGAGTCCGTAAACAAGGTTTCATACACAGAGGCTAATTTTGTACAAAGTACAAGAAATAGACAACTGATTAGTATGTAATGCTTTAGATTCATTGGTGTTTTTACTTACACAAAAATACATTCTTTTTTTAAAACAACACAGAAAGATCAATGCCTAGTAAGATTTGTTGATTAGACTGTATATGAGTCAATGGATTAGTATACAGTTTTTTATTACTCATTTCCCCGTAAAATTGTACTCTAAACAAAGAACCATGTCCAACAGCACAGTCTAATCCAACACCTGCTCGAAATGGGATGTCATATTTTTGATAATATTGTGTTAAAATTACTGGTCGGTGGAATCCATCATCAATACTTTTCCAAATTCTTGATGCGTTGTGAATTATGTTAAAATCAGCACCTAATCCAATAGATAATCGGGTATTGGGTAGTATGTCTTTAGGATAACGATAAATTAATTGTACAGGAAAATCAAAGGTTGTCATTCTATAGCGTAATCGACCTGTAGAATCAGGATTTCCAATCGAATTGTCTAAATCTGGTGTGTATATTCCCATTCCACGCTGTTGGATACTCGCTCCGATAGAAATGCCTAAATAAGGCTTGAAATAGTATTCGGCTCTGAATCCACCCCCTAAACTAGGACGATAAAAAGAAGAGTCTTTACAATCCTTAAAATTCGACCAAGAACTGTTAAATGTGATTCCTACAAATACTTTTCTATCGAAAATATGTGTTTTTTTTACCAAACTTGTTGGTGCTTTAAATTGAGAAAATGCTTTTGTCACGAAGAAAATCAGCAAACAAATTAGGAGTAATTTTTTCATCTTAAAATCCAATTTCTTTACCCACAATAAAATGGATGTTGTTAATACTTTGGTAGAACTGTGCATTGGCATCAATCCAATTCGTTTTGTTTTCTAGGAAAGCACGTTGATGATCAATGAATTCAATCAATGAAATATTTCTTTTTTCGTAGTTTGCTTTAGCATTTACAGATAAATCTTCCATTTTTTGCAGCATATCTTCTGTAAATTGAGCGTGTGTATTTTTTACATTGATTAAATTAAAATAGGCTGCGCTAACTTCATTTTCAAGTTCTTTGGTTGCATATTCAAACGCATATTTGCTTTGTTGAATATTCACTTTCGATGCTGCAATATTCCCTTGATTTCTATTAAAAATTGGCAAACTCATTTCAAAGACCATTCCTGAGTATGGACGAACATAGTTGGATCCTTTATCGATTGGCTGGTATCCTAGTTTCAAGTCGGGAATGGCTAATTTACGTTGGCCTTTATAAACCAGTTCATTTAAAGTAATGTTTTTCTCAGCGATATGCAAGTCCGGACGATTGGCTTTTGCAGAATCAATTAATAATCCAACATTGATTCCATTTCCAATGGTATAATTGATTTTTTGCGTTTCAATAGTAGTATTCACATTAAAATTAAGCATTGTTTTCAAGGAAGCCTCTACTTGTAATCGTTCGTTCTTGATAGCATTCAATGTTGAATTTAAAGAAAGATACTCTGTTTTTAGTCGGATAACATCGTTTTCAGAACTAACACCAAGTTTTAATTTTAATTCACTTAATTCTATTACATCCTGAAATTGTGAAATTGTACGTTGGTAAATTTCTTCCTTTTCCTGGAGCGAATTCAATGAATAATAAGTGTTACTATATTCAGAAATTAATCCTCTAATTACGTCGTTGAACGCAAGCGTAGCTATTTCTTTACTTAAATTGGCTTGTTTGATAGCATTGATACGTTTTCCAGACACAGAAAAAACATATTCAACTTGAACCAATACTTGATTATTAGCGTTGAAATATCGGTTTTGAGCCATGCTATACATTTCCGAATTCCATACAAAATAGGGATTATTCCAAAGTCTTGCTTGTTCGATTTCTGCTTCTGCTAATTCGATATTATAATAGGTGGCCAGCAATTTTAAATTTTCTGCAAGTAAGCGATTTTTCCCATCAGCAAAAGTCAGCTTAACTTTCTGGTTTATCTGTGCATCTACTAAACCAAAGTAGCTAATTAAGATGATTAATAGAATATTTTTTTTCATTCCTCTAGTTGGTTTGAATATGAATTTTTTTTGGATTCTTTTAATTTTTTATTATACGATTTAATATTCGCCCAGTAATAGATGTTTGGGAAAATAAGTAAAGTCAATAAGGTTGCAGTTATAAATCCTCCAATAACGACAATAGCTAATGGTCGCTGACTTTCCGAACCGATTCCAGTTGAAAGTGCAGCAGGCAGTAATCCAATTGCAGCCATCATTGCAGTCATAACTACAGGTCGAACACGGGATTTAACTCCTTCCAGAACAGCCTGTTCTAATGGCATTTTTTCTTCTTGATTTTTCTTAAATACGGAAATTAATATAGCTCCATTTTGAATAACAATACCAAACAATGCAATGAATCCAACACCGACAGATATTCCAAAGTTTACACCAGTTAGATGTAGCGCTAATATTCCTCCAACAATAGCAAAAGGAACATTTAACAATACTAATCCTGCATCTTTGAAATTCCCGAAAAGTATATATAGTAATATGAAAATAGCAATGAATGAGAGTGGAACGACTTCTCCTAAGCGCCCCATTGCACGCACTTGATTTTCAAATTCTCCTGTCCAAACAATCGAATAGTTTTTTGGTAAATGAATTTTTTCTACTTGTTTTTGTGCATCTGCAATAGTACTACCTAAGTCGCGCTCGCGAACTGAAAACTTGATTCCGATAAAACGCTTGTTATTATCTCTATAGATAAATGCAGGGCCAGTAACTTTTTGAATGTCAGAAATTAAGCTTAAAGGAACTTGTTCGCCATGAATGGTTGGGACTAAAATTCGTCCAAATTCTTCTTCATTTTCTCTGAATTTTTCTGGATAACGAATGCGAACATCAAATTTATATTCTCCTTCGTATTTTTCAGTAGCAGTTTTACCACCAATACTAAGTTCGACTGCCATCTGAGCATCTTTCACAGAAACACCATATAATGCCATCTTGCTTTGATTGAGTACAATTTGAACTTCCGGTTGACCAACATTTTTCAGTATACCAGCATCTTTCACACCTGCAACAGGTTTGATTGCTTTAGCTACAAGGTTAGAAAGACTATCCAAAACATCTAAATCTGGTCCAAATATTTTAACAGCGTTATTAGCATTCATACCAGCAACTGCTTCCGCTACGTTGTCAATAATTGGCTGCGAATAGTTGAAATTAATTCCCACATGTTTTTTCATTTTGCGGTCCATCTCAATGATAAGTTCATCTACTTTCAAACCTCTTTTCCATTCTTTGAGTGGTTTAAGATTTACTTGCATTTGTACATAGTAGAATCCACTTGGATCCGTTCCATCGTTTGAACGACCAATTTGTGAAAGAACTCCATTTACCTCAGGGAAACTACCTAATTCTTTGCGAAGAACATGTACTTTTTCTTTGGTTTTGTTGAGTGACATACTCATCGGCATTTTTGCTTCTACCCATAATGCTCCTTCATTGAGTGTTGGTAAAAACTCAGTACCCAACCATTTGGTGGAATAAAGAACCGAAACTAAAATCATTAATGCAGCAATCATTGCTTTTCCTTTGTTTTTGAATGACCATTCGGAGGCCTTTCCAAAGAAATTATTGATCGTATTTACAAAAGGATTATTTCGCTCTTTCACATTCTTTTTCATTAACATAGAAACCAATAGAGGTACTAAGGTTAAAGTAAGAATTAATGCTCCTAGCAACGCAAATCCAAGCGTATATGCAAGTGGAGTAAACATTTTACCTTCCACTTTTTGGAAAGAGAAGATCGGAACTAAGGCGATTAAAATTATTAATTGAGAAAAAAGCAGGGATTTACCCATTTCAGAAGAAGTCTTTTTAATCAATCCTTTTTTGGAAAGTTTATTAAACCTCTCCATGCCATGTTTATGCGCCATGTGGTCGAGGGCGACAAAGAGTCCTTCGACCATGACGACAGCACCGTCAATCAGAATTCCAAAGTCAATTGCCCCAAGAGAAAGTAAGTTTGCACTCATACCCATCATTCGTAAACAAATGAAGGCAAATAATAATGCAAGTGGGATAATTAAAGCTACAATTAAAGTCGTTCTTAAATCTGCTAGGAAAAGAAGTACAATAATGGTTACAAAAACGATGCCTTCGATGAGGTTATGCGTAACTGTTTCGGTACAATACGTCATCAAATTATCTCGGTCATAGAATGTAACCATATTCACGTCAAATGGTAACACATCATCGTTTAGTTCGGTGATTTTTTCTTTGACTCTTTTAAGAACTTCGCTTGGGTTTTCACCTTTACGCATCACAATGATTCCTTCAACAATATCATCGCTTTTGTCTAATCCAACTTGTCCAACGCGAGGCATGCCCGTTTCAACTACCTCGGCAAGATGACGAACAAGAATAGGAGTACCTTCAAAATTATCTACCAAAATATCCTGAATATCTTCGGTTGTTTTTAAGAGTCCAACACCTCTAACAACAAACGCCTGTCCATTTTTCACCATCACATCTCCACCAACGTTCATGTTACTTTTTGTAACAGCTTCGTATAATTCAGCAGGTGTTATGTTGTATTTGATTAATTGTGAAGGTTGAGGTTGTATCTCAAATATTTTTTCTTGTCCACCAAAAGATACTACATCCGCAACGCCAGGTACAGCACGCATTTGTCTATCAATTACCCAATTTTGGATGGTCAATAAATCCGTAGAAGTTCTGTTTTTAGCTGTTAAGTAATATCTGAAAATTTCTCCGGTTGGTCCATACGGTGGTTGTACGACTGGTTCTGCATTTTCAGGAAGTTTTACGGAACGTAGTTGATTGTTAACCTGTTGTCTGGCTTCAAAATCTTGTACATCGTCTTCAAAAATGATTTTAGTAATGGAGAGACCGAACATCGTAATGGAACGCAAATTTGTCTTACGTTGTACGGAGTTCATTGCTACTTCTATAGGTCTTGTAACAAATCGCTCAATTTCTTCTGCACTTCTTCCTTTCCATTCCGTTACAATAATTATTTGGGTATTTGTAACGTCTGGAAATGCTTCAATTGGAGTGTTTTTGAGACTGACAATTCCAGTTACAATTAAAATCCCTAAAAGAAAAAGCACAAAACTTTTATTCTTTAAAGAGAATCCAATTAGGTTTTTTATGAATTTATCCATGTTGAATTTATTCTGTTACTGCGTCGTAAATAAATAATACATTTTGAGTAAGAATTTTTTCACCTTTTGATAGTCCTTGTAGGATATATACTTTATCTGATGTTTCTTTATGAACAAGTACTTCTCTTGGTTCGACCTTGGTAGGGGAGATGTAAACCATAACAAAATTTTTATTGGCATCAAAAATTACCGCAGATTTTGGAACAGCGATCATTTTACCTTTTTCATTAAATTCAACATATCCAGTGCAATTCATATCTGGTTTAAGTTCGAATTTTTTGTTTTGCAGACGAATTCTTGCTTGAATCGTTTTTGTTACTGGATCAATGATGTTTTGAATTTTAATGATTTTCCCAAAATATAATTTATCGGGATAACTCAAAACTTGAATATTTACTGTCTGCCCTACACGAATTTTTTGAATGTCGTTTTCGTAGATGTTTAATGAGACATATACCTCGTCCAATCGAGCGATTGAAAAAATATAATCGTTCATATCGGAACGAATTTGTAATTCAGGACCAATGTTTTTATCTAAAATAAATCCCGCGACAGGAGATCTTACAATGTAATCTCCACCTTTAGACATCGAAAATACTTTGTAGGTTTCTTCTGCTCTTGAAAGTTCATTTTTTGTAAATTCTAATTCTTTTTTAGCAACTAATAATTCTTTTTCAGAACTGAATTTTGTTTTAAAAAGTTCTTCTTGTACCGCCAAGTTTTTCCGAGCAATTTCTACTTCGTTTTTGGCATTTAGTAAATCTTTTTGAAAACCTCTTGCTTCGCTAGAATTAATGATAGCCAATGTTTTTTTTGTCGTAACTAGGTCTCCAATTTCCGCGTCAACAGATACTACTTTTCCGCCCATTAATGGATAAATTTTTACTAAATTGTTTTCATCTGGAATTACTTTTCCAGTTAATTTAATCTCGTCTTTTACAGATTCCATTTCCACAGATTGAACACGATAAGACTTGTCAATATGGAATGTAGGTAATACTTTTGTTGTGTTTTTGTCTGTAGAACATGCTTGTACTAAAAGCATAAATAAAAGTGAAAAATAGATTGAAATTTTCATGTTTTTTTAATTGTTTTTACATCCTTGTTTAATCCAATAATGAATTTGTTTTATACTACACGAGTCTAAAGTTGAACTGCTTTTAGGAGGCATTAAAATTTCACCATTCGTACCAGTAATACAATTTTCTAAGATTCCTGATTTAGCAAATGGTAGTGTTCCTGCAAAATTAGTGAAGTTTTGTGCAGTGGATGCATCGTGGCATTTAATGCAATGCGTGTTTAGGATGGGTTGAATATTTTTTTGATAGGAAATATCCATTGTGTCGGAACACTTATTTATTTTCGAATTGGTAGAAGAAGTTGGGATAGAAGATTCTACTTTCTTTGTGCAGGACAAAGTAAGTAGAATAATCAATAGTATCAATTCAAGTTTTTTCATGTAATTATTGCGCTACTACTTTTTTAGAGAAGTCAAAGTTATAGGTCAATCCAATCGTTAACGTATTGTTGTTTTCCGCTTGATCCAATACTGTATTAGCAACAGATACTTTCGCGTTTTTCACTACGTATTGATTCATATATCCAGCTTGTACCATACATTTTGCATTGAATTTCCAACCTAAAGCAATTTGCAATCGGTTTTGGTCTAGGATGTTCGTACCAATTCCTTGACCAAAACCTAAGAATACCTCGTCATTTACATTTAAAAACAAAGTATTGTCAGACATTGAATTGTGATTTAGTGGTATAAAAGCCATCGCTCTATAACGAACACGATTTCTAAAAACCGTACCGTCTTTAACATATTCAGCACCTGATTTTACATAATTATCCAAGATACGTTGTTCCAAACGGTATC
>CANGOA010000133.1 GCA_947455255.1 Flavobacteriia bacterium
CTAGAAGCATACAAAGAATTATTCGACCAACAACCCATTATCTTTTTAGATGAAGTACAAAACATTGAACATTGGCAAAAATTCGCACGACGCTTAGCTGATGAGGGATATCGCGTATGTGTAACTGGAAGTAATGCTGAGATGCTGAGTAGCGAAATTGCGACCACTTTAGGAGGTCGTTACATCAATAAAGAAATTTTACCTTTATCGTTTAGCGAATACTTATCCTTTCAAAAACTAAAATTTTCTGCAAATGCCTTGTACTCCGAAGAACGCTTTGAGTTAAAGAAACAATATTTAGAATACTTACAGTATGGTGGGTTTCCTGAACTTCTACACCTGGATAATAAACGCGATTTTTTGTCTTCTGTGTATCAAAAACTATTTTACGGAGATTTAATCGCTCGTTATAAAATTTCGAATCCCAATTTATTGAAATTCTTAATCAAAAAACTTGCGGAAAGTGTCAATAATGAAACTTCTGTAAATCGCATTAAGAATTTAATAAAATCGACTGGTGTAAGTATCGGAAGTAATACCTTGTTCGATTATTTGAATCATTTAGAAGCATCTTTTTTAATAGCTCCGATTACCAATTTTTACAGCAAGTTTGTAGAAAAAGAGACCAATAAAAAGTATTACTTTTTAGATACTGGAATTCTGATGTTGTTTTTAAACGATCAAGACAGTAAATTATTGGAAAACCAAATCTACATCGAACTTCGAAGAAGAGGTTACACTCCTTACTTCTTGAAAAATAAATTGGAAGTTGACTTTTATGTACCCGAAGAGCATTTATTGATTCAAGTATCGTATAGTATAGCCGATATAGAAACGCGCAAACGAGAAGTAAAGGCGTTGGATGTTGCTATGAAATCGTTAGAAATTTCAGAAAGTTGGATTATTACCGTGGATGAACGGGAAGTCATCGAATCGGAGCATGGAACAATTCGCGTGATTCCTGCGTTTGAGTGGTTGAGAGATTGATTACTTCGTCAACTCCTTAAACACCTCCTCCAAGGTCTTCTCCTCCTTACGAAGTGTCAATACTAACAAGTTGTTTTTCTGAGCAAACTGAGCAATCAATTTACGAAGATCAACAGCATTATCTGATTCAACCAACCAAGCATTTTCACCTACTGACTCAACAGTTGTAATTCCAGCTTCTTTCTTCAACGCATTTTTAGAAAGTTCACCTTCAAACTCTACATAAACCACTTGTTTATTTTCTTCATATTGTAATTCTGCTGCCGTACTATTTGCAACAATTTTACCAGATTTAATAATAATCACACGGTCACAGATTGCCTCAACCTCTTGCATGATGTGCGTAGAAAGCATTACAGTTTTAGATTTTCCAATACGTTTGATTAACTCTCTAATCTCCACCAATTGATTTGGATCTAAACCTGTTGTTGGTTCATCTAAAATCAAAACCTCAGGATCATGAATGATTGCTTGCGCTAAACCAACACGTTGGCGATACCCTTTGGAAAGCATACCTATTTTCTTGTTTTGTTCCACTTCCAAACCAACTTGTTGTATCATTTCATCGATACGTGCTTTTAAATTAGGAACTTTATAGATTTTACCCACAAATTCCAAATATTCACGCACATACATATCTAAGTACAAAGGATTATTTTCAGGTAAGTAACCAATCTTTTTACGTGTTTCTAACGAATCAACATCTACTTCCATTCCACAAATCTTCACCTCTCCAAATGTTGACGGAATAAAACCAGTTAAAATCTTCATTGTAGTGGATTTACCTGCTCCATTCGGACCTAAAAAACCAACAATTTCTCCTTTATTAATAGTGAAAGAAATATCATTTACAGCTGCTTGTTCGCCATAAAATTTAGAAAGATTTTTTACTTCAATAGACATAGTTGTGACTTTGGATTGCTAAGATAACGATTTTTTGCGACGGATTTTTCGACCCAACCAACGAAAAGGCACAGAAATATAATACAGAAAGAATAAGGATCTAGGGAGCCTCCACAAATCTTCATTATCTCCATAGAAAAAGTTAGCTTCAAAACAATTTTTGCGATAATTCCAAGACTTATGATAACGCCAATGACGTTTAAAGAAATTTAGGCGGTCTAGTTTTCCTTCTACATTTTCAGCAAAAGGAATCTCATAACTTGAAATAAGCTGTTCAATCTCTATTTTAGAATTATTTTCATTTTCAAACAAAGCGTTGGAAAACTCGATCCCCAACAATAATGAACTATCTAAATGTTGACTTTTTAAATAATTCTCAAATTCTATTTTTAGATCTGGAGAATTCTTTAAGGATGCTGTTACATCAAATAACTGTGCTAAATATCTCCAATGATCAAAACAACCATGAATGTTTAAATAGATGAAATTATGATAATCATTTAAAGACTTCAAGGTTTTATTGTGAATAGTAAATTCTTTTGCAGATTGAAACACCTCATTAAATGAAAACGGGAACAATTCAGGCGACATGACTAAATTCCAATGTACATCAATGCACACATTCATTTTTTCATGGACATAAGCCATTTCTTTAATAAATTCTGAATATTTGGAAAAGTGAGAATTTGAAAACTCCGTCCATTCTATAATCGGAAAGTACCCCTCTTTTCTAAGTATTTTATCTACTAAAACTAGATCATTCTTATCAATATATAAATCTAAATCTGAATAACTTCTTAGTAAAGGATTGTTATACATTCGTTGTGACTGTAGAACGCCTTTAAACCACAAGATATCAACTTCAGAGCTTAGAGAATCATTTAATTTAATTAAAGATGCATTTAAAATAAAATTCTTTTTGCGTTCTATTTCGAAATGATGTTTCAATCTTACATTTTCTTCAGTAGGCAATTCTAACCCTATTTTTTCAAGATTTGAAAAAACAACAGAAACCAAACGATGATGTATAACTAATGAAACAAATCGATTCCAAGATTTAACATTTGATTTAAAATCAATAATTTTATCTATAGAAATCGCTCCAAGTTGATTTTGAAGCATCAGTATAAGGAACTGAAATTCTGGACTTAATAAACTCTTATTTTTTTGTTCCATTAACGAAGGAATTCAACATTAATCTTGATAATCAATTATATGCTAAAATAAGGTTAATATTTGTAAATAATAAACTATTTTTGCTTACTTATAAAAAAAGCGGATGCATTTCTATCTACAAAACTCAAAAGATGTTAGTTCTGAATACTTTGAAAACGAAGTTTTAGCAATCAATTTAAAAACTGGAAATTACTACAGCTTACGCTTTTCTGCATATACCTTTTGGAAACTTCTAACTGAAGGTAACTCATTTGAAACTACCCTCGAACTTTTAAGTAAATACTTCGGTAAAGAACCATCAATAATTCAAAAAGATTTCAGTGAATTATTAGAACAATTAGTCACAAATGAATTAATTGAAATATGTACTGTAAATACTCCAACACCCGATAATTCATGGTTATCATCCTTACCTGTTGATTATAGTACTCCTCATTTAGAATGCTATACAGACATGCAAGATCTTTTGTTATTCGATCCAATTCATGAAGTTGACACGAATGTAGGATGGCCTAAAAAATCGGAAGACGAATCCAAAGATTAAACTTGGATGGAACTATCAACTCGTTCACAAAATCATACTGTCATCATTGATTATTCTCAAAAATTAATGATTGCTTTTCAAGAATCATGTGTACGATTAGGAGAAGAAAACAACTTTTTTTTCAATTGGCAGGTAGAGAAATCGTCATACATGCCGCAGGAAAGAAATTACAACAAAAGACAAATTAAATTTTCAAGGATCAAATGGTAAAACAGTCAGAAATAAAAGCTATTTTGACACCTGAAATTAGAGCAACAGAAAAAACAAATCACCAACTAATCTCACCTGCTGAACCTTTGAAGTCATTAGATACCAACACCTTAACACAACTCAAAATAAAAAATTTAAATACATTAAACACCTTAGCTCAACTCACCAGAAAATTACCGAATTACAGATTGGAAATTGGTTCAGATTTTGAGGATATTTCAACTAAGGTTAAAAAAATAATTTCCAATCTATAAGTATGAAGATCTGTTTTGATTCACTTTCACTTCTACCTACGAAAGGTCAACAAGCATTAATTAAAACCATCTTATCGGATGAGAAAGAATCCTGTCTTAAATGTTGGCAATTATGGAAACGTTACCAAGATTTTGAGGAGCTAGATTATGAATCATTTATCCTGCTGCCATTTTTAGTAGAAAAAATAGATCAATTTGATATTGTAGATGAAAACTACCCAAGATATCAAGGGATAATGAAAAAAAATTGGGTGGAAAATCAGTATCAAGACGATATTATTGTAATTATTGAATCTATTTTCAATGATGCTGGCATCTATTTTTTCTTTTATGATGAAAACGCAATTCATATCCGATTACCCAATCTTAAATACACTGTAAAACGTAGTAGAATTAGTATCCTTATTCAAGATAAAGACCTTTCAAAGTGTAAAGCATTATTGGAAAATAACTTTTGGAAACTAACTGAAAATTCATTTTATCAAAAACTTTTTTCAAAAATTAATTTTATTCAATTTGAAAAAGACAATCACCGATTAACTATCTATTTTCAAGCTACACGAATTCCTTCTACTCAAACTTTTAATTCTAGTATTTTTTCATTAAAAAAAGAAGAGGATACATCATTAATTATCGACGACACACTTTACATTTATCTATTATTACTTCGTTCTCAAACTGAATATTATATTGCTAAAATCACTTGGATTATTTTTTGCTCTCACAGCCAAAAAAACAGCCAAACCATTGATTGGGATGAGTTTGTGAAAATCGTAATTAAAAATAAAACGGCCCATTTCATATTGCCAGCTTATCAAGTGTTACATTCTATCAATCCTGAGATTTTTCCAATTTTGGTGATTAACGAATTAACAAAAATACCTTCACATATTATTAGTAAATTAGAATTCAAATTTATTGCAAGTAAAAAAAAAATATTACGAAAAATATATTACTGCAGCATATATTATCTTAAAAAAGGCATATTATTTTATAACAAATGACGCACATTCACAAAAAAATAAGTGTTATCATTCCTGTTTATAATGGTGAACAATTTATTGAAAAAACCATCCAAAATGTACTAAATCAAAATTACTCTTCCATTGAATTAATCGTTGTTGACGATGGTTCCACAGATAGCACTGCTAACATTCTTAAAAAACAGAAAAATATTCTGTACCTATACCAGAGCAACAAAGGCCCATCAAGCGCTAGAAATTTAGGTCTCCAACATGCTAAAGGGGAGTTCATTATATTTTTAGACAGTGATGATTATTGGGAAGACGCGAGTTTATTGACACTTTCAAAGTACCTAACGGAGCATCAAGATGTACAAATTATTGACGGAAAAATTAGAGATTTTAATCAAAACAATGACACTAATGAATTAAATTTTAGTTCAGAAACATATTACATGTGTAACCTTGGCAGTTGTTTGATTCGAAGTGAAGTATTTCAAATTATTGGAAATTTTGAAGAACAATTATTTTGGGGAGAAGATGTTGATTGGTACACGCGTGCTTGGGAGAACAATATAAGAAAAGAACGAATAGACACACTTATTTTAAACTATAGAAAACATTCTAACAGTCTAACAAACACAACAATAAATAACAATCAGCATTTTCGCTTATTGTTATTTAAATTAAAACTCGATCGTGCAAAAAAAAGAAATTATATACCTAATGGTCTTTTAATTGAGTATATTGGTGAAAAATAATTGAAACTAAGACGTGATTGCAAACACAATAACTGTCATTATTCCGCTCTACAACACTGAAAAATATATTGTAGAAGCTATTGAAAGCCTAATTAATCAAACACGTCGGGTTGATCAAATTATTGTAGTTAACGATGGTTCGACAGACTCAAGTATTTCACAATTATCTAAATTTCCTTCCTTAGAGATATACCAAAAAGAAAATTCAGGCATTGTAGACACATTAAATCTAGGACTTTCTAAAGCAACTGGTGACTTTATTGGTTTTTTAGATGCAGATGATCGATATAGAAACAATAAACTTGAAATTCAATCAGATTTACTTCAAAAAAATAAAAATGTTGATGTAGTATTTGGTGGATCAATTAATTTCAAAATAAACCCAATCACACAAAAAGAAGAAATTTTAAAAAAAATATTGGGAAAAGGTTTTAATTTAGGATTATATCGCCGGTCTGTCTTTGAAAAAGTTGGAAATCTTATTTTAAATCCTTCACTTAACTATGTGATTGAATGGCACGATCGAGCTAATCATTTTGAAATTCAAAATTTAAGTCATAATGAAATAGTGTATGAACGAAGAATACACGATTCGAATACTGGTATTTTAAACAAAGAAAAACACAACTTAGAATACTTAAATACTATCAAAGCTTCTTTAGATCGAAGAAGAGCTATTAACACTTCAACAAATGAACCAAAGTAAGATTGCATTAATTAGAGATTTTATAAAAGCGATTTTTAAGCATATTCGCTATAAATTCTATTTACTTGTTTTTTTTGGATTCCTTAATTCATTTTTTCAATCTGTAGGTGTGGTAATCATAATTCCATTATTGGAATCTTATCAATCTGGAGATAAAAAGAGTCTTTTCGCCAAGACTCTAATTCAATTTGGTTGGAATGGATCCATAGAATGGATTGTTGTATTTTATTTTTTCATCCTATTTTTTTATGGTATATTCAGGGCGCTTTTCACGTTGAACTCATCTCGTTTAGAAGCCTATTTTGTCAAAGAATATACGAAAGAAGCTTTTCAAAAAATCATATATTCAGATTGGTCATTTTTTGGCCGCCACTCCATTTCTAAATTAAACAACCTCTTTCTTACTGAAACGAGAAACATGCGTCTAATGACTTGGTATACATTCAAAATCATTCAGAATATATTGATGATTTCTGTGCAATTAATTCTTGCTATTTGGCTTTCATGGCAAATTACTTTCACCACATTTATTGCAATAGCTATAATCTATTTCGTTCAAAAAAAAATATTACAAAAAAACTTTGCATTAGGTAAAGTAAAACTTAATATTTCATCTCAACTACAAAAGTTTTTATCCGAAACATTTTTCTCTATCAAACTATTAAAATTAAATAAATTAGAAAACAACAGATCTGAAAAATATCTTGAAATTCAAGAAAACAATTATGAATCCGAACAAAAACTTGCCCGATTGGAAGGCTTAAGTGAATTCTTTTTCATTATAACCGGTGCTTTAGTAATCGTTGCAATTATTTTTTTAAGTATTCGATTTCAGCTATTAGATATTGGTGGATTACTTGTATTGCTCGTGTTATTATTTAAAGCTATTTCAAATTTACAAAGTCTCATACAGGCGATTGGGAAATATTCAAATCTGCTACCTTCCTTTCAATTATTTCAAGAGACCATTAATAATACAAATCAAACGATTCAAGGATTAAATATATCAACAAAAGAAAATATTGATTTACAATCTGTAAAACTTTCAAACGTATATTTTTCATTTGATAATATACAGATTCTAGACAATTGTAATTTAGAATTTGAAAAAGGAAAAATTTATTTATTTTTTGGACCTAGCGGTAGGGGGAAAACAACTACCCTCGATGTTATTGCTGGCTTATTCAAACCTACATCTGGTGAAATCCTCATA
>CANGOA010000134.1 GCA_947455255.1 Flavobacteriia bacterium
GAATGCCATATTTCCTTTTGGCTCCTGTTACTGATATCTCCATGTGTTCTATTTCTTGAACGACTTGGAGTTTTAAACTCATTGAGTAATCACTTTGGGTGCGTTTTTCATAAACGACTTTTTCTGCTTTTTCCATAACGATAAAAATTATGTATCGCTATTTCAGGACTAGACATTTTTAAGTAAAAAAAGAAGCTGTCCTTTTGAGACAGCCCCTTTTTTAATTTGCGATTATTTATTAAAATCTTACGGTTACACCACCCATAATTTGAATTGCTTGTACAGGATAATTATACCATCTAAAGTATTGTTGAGCTGCAAAATTGTTTACTTGTAAAAACGCGGATATTCTGTCGGTATATCTATATTCGGCTCCGATATTTCCATCAATTATTAACCCTAAGTCTTTTATAAATTTTCCATCTTCTTTGGTTACGTTTGTTAAAGTTGAATCAAACACTTGTGCCTTTCTTCCTCCTTCACCATTTATATCTAGGTGAAAAATGAATTTATTATTCATCACATAATTACCACGTACGATAAACTGATAGGTAGGTAGGTTCCATGCATATGGGTTGCTGTTTGTTTGATAATTAAAGAAACGACCAATACCGTCTAATTTTAATTTTTCATTTAATTGGTAAGACAGAGAAGCTTCGGCTGTGAAGATAGACATTGTATCATAGATAACATTGAATTGATTTCTATGACGATGTATTGCGGCAGAGTCACTTACGAAGAGCGCTTTATTTGCTACTTGAGCAAAACTGGCACTTACATTGAACTCAATGTTTTTTGTCAATATTCCTTTAATACCAACGAAAGTGGTATAATTGCTTTCATTTTTAAAGTTAGGGTTTGATTGAATAAAAGCATTTTGAGCTGTTAAAGATTTAAAATTGTTTTGTTTTAATCCACCTTTAATACCTATATATGGGATTAACACATTTTCAAACATAGAATATTTCACATCAATATTTGGAAAAAGATAGAATTTATTAAGGTTACCGAATGAACCGCTAAAATCCATACCAACTTGTACTTTCAAACGGTTAGCCTTAGCAAACGTAGTAATCGATGGTTTTAATGCAAAAATAGTATTAGAAACATCTAATGCAGTATCTATAGCATTCATCTTTTCTCCATTTTTACCATAGGTAAAATGGTTAGAAATCAAGTTTACATCTGCAGCAAATAGGTTATTATTCTTACGGTACCAAAAGTTATTAATAGAAGCAAAATTAGATTCATTTCCATAAAAAGAATTAACAGTTGCATCTTTTGGTTGAGCATCAAAAAGATGATATCCTTTCACTTGTATGCTGTAGTTTAAACGTAAACTATCCATGCGATTAGACATAAATGTTACGGAACCACCTAATTCTTTAAAACGTTGGTTCGTGCTATCTTTGTTTGCATTTGGATTTAAAACACCATAGCGATTTACACCATAATTATCATAATGAATATCTCCCATTAACGAATAGGTCAATTCTTTGATTCCACCAAACGCGTTAAAATTTGTATTATCAAAATGTGCAGGAGCATATTTTTTGATGTCTCCAAAAGAGCTTAAATGTTTAATATTCAATCCATACACATATTTTCTAGAGCGTGTATTGTTATAGTATAGTTCTGCTAATGGCATTAAAGGGGAAGAAATACCCGCTTTAACGTAACCATTGTATAATTTGGGCAACTTATTATCGCCAGAAACCTTCACATTTGCAGGAATTATAGGTTCCAATTTAATGGAAGTTTCATGTTTCATAGTCAACAAAGGATATTCAATCGACTTATGTGTGATGATAGTATCAATTAATTTTGGATTGCTTGTAATACGTGTAGCAGGTTCCACCTGACGTGTAGCAATTACATTTAATTTAATGATGCTGCTAGAGTCTTTATCCTCTGTTTGTCCAAAGTGAGTCAAACTAACCCCCAAGAACATTGCTATAATTAGTAACTTTCTCATTTTAGTTTTGTTTTTCAGGTTGAACTTCTTCTATAATATCTTCTATGTCTACTGGTTTGCTTTCGTCAATTTCAATTTCGGTAGGTTGTTCTACTGGTGCAGGTTCTTCCACTTTTGGTGGGATTTTCTTAAATAATACTTCTTCCAATTGTTTTTTAGCATCCGCTAGTATGCCATCTTCTTGGTGTGGATAGTTTTCAATGATGGTATTAAGTGTTTGTTCAGCTTGGAAAAGATCTCCTTTTTCGACAAATATTTTAGCTTCTAATAAAAGCCCTTTTGCAATCCAGTAGTCATAAGCAGGTTTCATAGTCATCAACTCTTTAACTTCTTTTGAAGCTTGATCGAATATTTTATCGTTAAAGCTCATTTCTGCAATTAGGTAACGTGATTCAGCAGCGATTTCTGTAGTCGTGCTTGTTATAACATAAGATAAAGATTTCTTTGCCTCAGGATGTTTTGTTAAATGATAACTTGAGACACCTAATGCAAATTCTGTTTCCAGTTTAATATTGCTAGTTAATTGAGAAGAAGTTAAAACTTTTGCAGCATATTCAGATGCAGTGCTCCAATGCTCTAAAATGAAATGACATCTCATCAATCCGATATGTGTATTTTTCAGGATATCTGCTTTGGAACTTATGTTTTCCAATTTGGTATAATACGCTAAGGCTTCCTCATATTTTTTGTTGTTGTATAAATATTTCGAAACACGAACAGCAGCAAGTTCAGAGAAATCTGTTGTTGGACCATCTAATAACTTACGGTAAATTTTGATGGCAGTATCCTCATGTTTTAATTGAAAATGTGCATTTGCAAGGTAGGAAGTCATTTCAATTTGGAACTTACCATTAGGGAATTTATTGAGGTATTTTTCAATAACAGGAATTGCTTGCGTATATGCACTATCTACGTATGGGTCAAATGCAGCCTGGTAGTAAATCTCTTCTTGTTGATCTTTAGAGAATTCAGCACAATCGTATTGTGTCAAAATTTCTTCTACGCGATCAGGTTGCAATTGAGCTTTGAACAAGTTGATTAATCCATTTACAGCGTCTGCACAGGTTTTACGATCAGAACTATAAGACTCTAACACTTTTTTAAATGTTTGTTCTGCCGTAGTATAATCAGAACGTTTTAAATAGATATCTCCAATTTCAATCATAGCGCTTTTCACTAAAATGGATTCAGGATAATCTTGAATTACTTTTTGGAAGTATGTTAGCGCTTTTACATCTTGTTTTTGTAAACGGTATGTTAAACCTAATTCATACATAGAAGTCATTAAGTATTTTGACTGTGTGTATGTATTTATTAGATTCTCTAAATAAAGAATACTGTTTGCATAATCGCCTTTGTATTCATACGCTTTAGAGATGTAGTATAAAGCTTGGTCTTCAAAACCATTTTTTAGCTCATAAGCGTCTTTATAGTAACGAATTGCTAGGTCGTTATCCTTCAGCATATAATGAGCATCAGCTAAACGCATGTATGCATCTAATCGTTTTTCTTTATTTTTTATGCTTTTAGATTCTTCCAAATACATTTTGAACGATTCAATTACTGCTTTATATTCTTGTTTTTCTAAGTATGCATAACCTAAATTGTAATATGCATCTGCTCGTAGGTCATGCATATATACGGTATGAAAATCTAAGAAAGATTTAAATCCTTGTATCGCTTTGATGTAATTTTTAGATTGAAAATGCGCTTCTGATTTCCAATACTTTGCCTTAGCAGAAATCACCAAATCTACAGGATGTTTGTCTACCAATTCATAAGCATCAATAGCTTTGAAGAAATTTCCTTTTAGGAATAATTCAGTACCACGGTTGTAGGCTATGATTTGATAAGCAGTACCTAATTTGATATCCATCTTTGCGATTTTATCTAAGGATTTTAAAGCTTCATCATAATTACTTGTTTGAGTATATACGTTAATAAGGTATTCGTACACCTCTTGTTTACGTTTAGATTCAGGGTATTTTTGGAGGTAAAGAGTCAATGCTTTTAGCGCTTCATTGAAAGGATTCACATCTATTTTATAGGACAATACTGCGAAGTTGTACAGTGCGTCTTCCTGAACAGAAGGGCTTAAGTCTAAGTTTGAGGCTACTTCAAAAGCTTTACGAGCTGCTAAGTTATCACCTTTACGTAAATAACATTCGGCAATATGGTAATAGGATAATTGTCCCATTTCATCTTTGGTGGTTGTTACTTTGTCTAATTGTTTGATAGCCTTGTCATATTGACCCGTTTTGAAGTAAGTAAATCCTAATTGATAGTCTTCTTCGCGAGTTGATTTTGTTGCTTTCCCATATTGCTCTAAATACGTTGTCGCTTTATCGAATTTCCCTGTACGGTAATAAGAATCCCCAATAATTTGATTCACTTGTTTTTGATTTGCTTTACTAGTACTATCATTCAACGTAGAAGCAAATTGAGCAACTTCCTCGTATTTTCCTTGGTAATAGTAGATTTGACAGATGTAATATGGCACCATAGTTCCATACATGTTATCTTGTTTCAACTTTAAGAAACCTTCTAAAGCCGTTTGATAAGATTTGTCTTGATATGCTATATGCGAAAAGTAATAAAGCGCAGGTGCTCCATATTGTGTTTTGCTACTTTTAACTTCGTATAGAGCGCTTCTACTTTCTGGGAATTTTTTTAATTGAAAATAAGAATATCCTAGTTTAAAGAAATATTCATCGCGTTGTTCACGAAGAATATCTACTTTTTCTAATTTGGTTAGCCACAAAATAGTTGTTTTGTAGTCTTTTTTTCCGTAGTAATAGATTCCTAATTTAAAGTAAATAGTGGATTTATAAATACTTTCAGGGTAATTTTTAATGAAGTTTTCGACCAATGGAACTGCATCATTTTGTTGTAATTCAAGTGCAGACATCGCTTCATAATAGGAAGCTTTGGTGTATGTAGGATCGTTTTTATCTGTGCATTTATCCAAATACGTTCTAAATTCCTGACGAGCAGCACCAAATTGCTCCTTCGTAAAGAGGTCTTGTGCACGCTCAAAAATTACGTATTCATTCGTGTACTTTGCAGTCATTTGCGCAGTTACAGGTAGGATTATAAATAAAGTAAGGATAACCAAAAAACGGCTCATATTCTTCAATTTTGAAATAGTAAATTTAAAGTGCATAATCGCTATGAAAAGCGCGTATTTTAAAAGTTTTACACGTGGTCGTGTTAAGATAATATTTAGAACGATTCTTTTGTAGAATTATTATTTATGAATTTTACAACAAATAGATGTTATTATGGAACAGGTAATTTCGCTTAAAAATTGTACAATTCGTCAACAAGAAAAAGAAGTTTTATCGTCTGTTAATTTAGACTTAAACGAGAATGACATTGTATATTTGATCGGTAGAACAGGTACTGGAAAAAGTAGTATCCTGAAATTATTGTATGGAGAATTACTTTTAGCAGAAGGAGAAGGATCCGTTGTTGGTTTTGATTTACGTAGTTTAAGTAAAAATGACATACCTATGTTGCGTCGCAAAATTGGAATTGTATTTCAAGATTTTCAATTACTTACTGACCGAACTATCTACGAAAATTTAGCTTTTGTATTAAAAGCTACTGGTTGGACAGACAAGCAATTAATCGATGTACGCATTAATGAAGTATTAGCGATTGTTGGACTAGAAAATAAATTAAACACCATGCCACACGCATTGTCGGGTGGAGAACAACAGCGTGTAACCATTGCTCGTGCCTTATTAAATAAACCCGAATTGATTTTAGCGGATGAACCAACAGGAAATTTAGATCCTGAAACTTCGGAAGAAATCATGCGTGTATTAATGGCGATTGCACAAGAACAAAAAACAGCAGTTCTAATGGCAACACATGATATGTCTTTGGTAGAAAAATTTCCACACCGAGTAATGCGCGTGGAGAATAATACCTTGAAAGAAGTAGAAGGAATGGCGAATTTTAATCCATTTGAAACGAAATTTTAGGATGAATCCAAAAAATGCGTTTCTCTTTATTTTTATTACCATTGTCATAGATTCAACAGGATTAGGAATCATTATTCCATCCTTACCAAGTTTAGTTGCTGATATTGCTCATATTAGCATCAAAGAATCTGCAAAATACTATGGACCAATCTTAGGTTGTTATGCCTTTATGCAATTTCTTTTTTCTCCAATAATTGGTGCATTGAGCGATCGTTTTGGTAGACGTCCTATTTTATTAATGTCTTTGTTTGGTTTGGGGGTTGATTATGTATTTATGTATTTTGCTCCGTCACTCATGTGGTTGGTCGTTGGGCGTTGTTTAGCAGGTATGTTTGGTGCAAGTTACACTACTGCTACAGCTTATATTGCTGATATTTCAACACCTGAGAATAAAACAAAAAACTTTGGAATGGTAGGAGCTGCCTTTGGAATTGGTTTTGTGATTGGTCCCGCAATCGGTGGACTATTAGGAGATTTTAATATGCGTGCACCATTTCTTTTTGCTGCAGGTTTGTCATTGACAAACTTAATATATGGATCAATCGTTCTAAAAGAATCTCTGTCTATAGAAAATCGCCGTGACTTTTCTTGGAAACGATCCAACCCAATCGGTGCATTTTTTCAATTAAAGAAATACAAAAAATTTGCTTGGGTATTTGTTGTTCTATTCCTAATGTTTTTAGGTTCCATGGCCATTCAAAGTACTTGGAATTACTATACGATTGAAAAATTCGGTTGGAAAATCCGAGATGTTGGTTATTCATTGACAGCTGTTGGAGTTTGCATCGCTATCATTCAAGGAGGTTTAGCAGGAAAAATATCCAAGAAATTAGGGGATGAAAAAACAGCTACATTAAGTATGGTTATTACTGTGTTTACAATGTTAGCAATCGCTTTTGCGACAAACAGTTGGATGTTATATGCTTTTATGCTTCCGTATGCTTTCTCTGGATTAGCACATCCTGCAATTAGTTCTATCCTATCAAACAAGACCTCTGAAAACGAACAAGGAGAATTACAAGGAGTCATGACAAGTGTGTTGAGTATCGCAGAAATTATTGGTCCACCAATGATGATGGCAATTTTCTATTTCTTTTCTACCCTTTCTAACCCAATTTTGGGAATGCCGTTTGTGTTTGGCAGTTTTTTTATTTTGATTGCGTTAATATTGTTTCGAAGAGTTGTAAAATAGAATAAAATGACTAAATTTGTCATGAAAATTTATATCAAATGAAGTCGCTTTTAAAAACAACCCGTCAAGAAAAAGGATTAAAACTTCGTGAAGTTGCTCAATTAATGGGTGTTGACCAAGCAATCATTAGTAAAATTGAAAGTGGAGCACGTCAAGCTACCAAAGAACAAATCTTAAAATTTGCTACGATATTAGAGATTCCAGAAGAAACACTTATACCACTTTGGATTAAAGATCGTTTACTGAATGAACTACAATACGAACCTTACGCAGCGGAAGCAATAAATATGGTTCAAGAAGAGTTAGGAAATTATATCAAAAAGCAAGTTCCTACACTTTCAAACTCATTCCAAGAAAAATTAGATCATATTGATACTTTAAAAGCGAAACTAGACACATTTCGTCAATACGATAGTTACCGAATTGCACAAGCATTGGAGTTGGAATATACTTTTGAAAGTAATCGTATCGAGGGAAATACACTTACATTGCGCGAGACAGATTTGGTCATCAATGAAGGGTTGACCGTTTCCGGAAAA
>CANGOA010000135.1 GCA_947455255.1 Flavobacteriia bacterium
ATTATTTTATCTCAAATTTTAGAAATTATATCTTGGTAGCATGGAGATTATTATTTTGTTATTCATTGTCTTTATTTGTGGTTGTGGTTTGCTTTAATTGTTTAGAATTATATTCAATGTATAATTCTTCAAATAATAAAAAAATAGAATTTAAAGCATCTTTGGTACAGATTAAAGGTATGGTGGGTAGAAGATACGGTTCTTTTGAGTTTAATAACAAAACCATTTCACATAAAATTGATGGAAAATTAGTAGGTGAGATTGAAAAAAATGGGTTAAGTAATTATTGTGCTTTTATAACATGTCATAAGGGTTTATTTGATTTACATATTATCGATGAATTTAAAATTAATTATTGTAAAACACCGGATTCGTTAGATTTGTAATCCTACGGTTACTCCGTTTGTACTGCGAAGCAGCAATGTTTTCAGTAATCCGTCACTCGTCACTTCGTCACACGTCACTCATTTCATCTTCTGTCTCTTAATCAAATATTTCTGCAAGACAACCTCAACCCCTTCCGCGATATCAATTTCTATAAAGTCAATATTTAACTGTCCACATTTCAACTTAATGTCATTGTAGTAAGTGCGAGCGCGTTCTTGAAAATTTACTCTAACCTCCGAAGGTTGCAATTTCATTTCTTCCCCAGTTTCCATGTCAATCATGCGCAAAGGACGATTACCAAGTTCAAGTTCCAATTCACTCGATTTTTCTAAGGTGTGAAAAACAATAACCTCGTGCTTGTTGTGACGTAAATGTTGCAAAGCTTCAATAAATTCACTTTCATTGCGTGTATCATCTAGTAAATCCGTGAATAAAAGAATTAAACTACGTTTATGCGTGATTTCTGCGATGTCATGTATGCAAGAAATAGCATTCGTTTGACTCATTTCTTTAGGGGAATAAGTATGTAAACGTTTTTCGAGTTCTTGGTATAAATAATGTTGGTGTGCAATGGATGATTTTGCTTGCGAGTGGACCTCTAAAGTATTCGAGAAGAAGGATATTCCAATTGCGTCACGTTGTTTTTTGAGTAATTCAATGAAAGATGCTGCAGCTAGTATGGAGAACTCTAATTTGTTGATTGAGTCTGGTTTACCAAAGTACATCGAACTAGAACAATCAATCACGATCTGACAACGTAAATTCGTTTCTTCGTCGTATTTTTTTGTAAACAATTTATCTGTTTTACCGTAAAGTTTCCAATCTATGTGTTTGGTAGATTCTCCCGTATTGTATAAACGATGTTCTGCAAATTCAACAGAAAAACCATGAAAAGGACTCTTGTGCAGCCCTGTGATAAATCCCTCAACTACTTGTTTTGCTAAGAGTTCTAGGTTGCCAAATTTAGCTAAGTCTGCTTTGTTTATCTTGTTCATGTTGTTTTGTGTTTTACAAAGATATTTACCAATACACCCAAAAGAATGAAAAGTATACCTAAGATAGAAAGAAATGGTAAACTTTCGTCAAAAAAATAAAAGCCAATGAGAAGAGCATATATGGAACCTAAGTATTGAAATGGACTTACTATCCCAATGTCTGCAGTCATAAAGGCACGTGTCATTAATACCTGAGCAATTTGGGTGAATAACCCTAAGAGTAGAAGGTAAATCCATTCCTCGTATTGTGGAACTACAAAGTCAAAACATGACCATATTCCCATTACGGGTAAAGATAACATAGGGAAATAGATAACGATGTTTAATGGAGTTTCAGTTGCTTTGAGACGAACAACAGAAATGTATGCTATTCCTGAAAATACAGCAGAAATAACCCCAACGATTATCCATGACCAAGAGATTTTGGAAGCAAGGCTAGAGATTTCAAGTTTGGAAAGTCCAATAATAAACACACCAATGAGCGCAATGAGAATGCAAATCCATTGTGCAGTACTAATACGATCTTTCAAAAAAATGGAAGCAAGAAGTATGGTAAATATTGGAGCTAAATATTGTAAGGTAGAAGCAATTGCTATAGGTAGATGTTGTATAGTATAAAAAAATAATGTTAACGCAATCATTCCTGAAAAACCTCGTACAAATAATCCTTTTCGATTAGTTCCTAATATGGAAATATTACGTTTTCGAAGTAAGTATGCACTTATTGTAAATGATATGATGGAACGAAAAAGCACTAATTCATGTGTTGGAAATTTCGAATAAACAGGTAGAAAATCAATATGTTCATTTCCACCCAATATTTTTACAATGAAATTTACCACCATAAAACAAAGGCCAGAACCAACGATATAAAGAATTCCTTTGCTGTTATTCATTGTTATTTTGAAAAATAATTTGTTTGTTATTTAATTTAATGTTAAATTTAAGTTAACAAGTTTAATTTAATGTTAATACTTTTAGCCATGAAAACACGTTTAAATAAAATAAATCTACTTTTTGTCTTGACTATAATGACAAATGTAGTACTATCTCAACGAATTAAAGACGTTGTAGATTTTGATAGTAATATTTATCATGTAATTCGTATTGGTAAAACAGAATGGATGACTGAAAATTTAAAAACATTACATTATAGTAATGGTGATTCAATTATAGATGAACATTTAGCGGTGACTAATCCAAATGTCTTATTTTCAGGTAAATATTATACGTGGAAAGTAGTTAATGATACAAGAAATGTTTGTCCTTCAGGATGGAAAGTACCTGCTGATAAAGATTGGTTTTATATGGAAAATATATTGGGTGGAGAGGAAATTGCGGCAATAGATATGAAATCAGATGTGAAAGGTATTTGGGATGATTTTGATTTTGAAGAGTTCAATGCTTCAGGTTTCTGTGCTTATCCTATCGGTTATGTTACTGAAAAAGGTAAACTTTCAAATGTTGGATTACATGCATATTGGTGGAGCTCAACAGAACAAAATGATAAACAATCTATTGGAAGAGCGATTGGCGTGAGTGAAGATAATGTTTATAAAGGTTTTGCTGATAAAAAAGATGGACTTGCAATCAGATGTATGCGTTATGTTAATTAATTGTTAATTATTTGTGACCGATTTTTATTTTTGGTAATATTGCCTTTCAAATTAATTTACAATCATGAACAAGTTAATAGCATTACTGGCAATCATATTTTTTTGTAAAACAACTATTTTTTCACAATTATCTGGAAAAACAGTTACAGATATAGATGGGAATAATTACAAATCTGTCATTTTAGGAAATCAAGAATGGCTAACTGACAATTTAAAAGTAACTAAATTTCGAAATGGTCAACCAATACCACATATTCAAGATAGTATAGTTTGGAATGCATGGAGTAATGGTGCTTATGTATTTTACAAAAATGACACTAAACATGGAGTGTTATATAATTGGTTGGTAGTAAACGATTCACGAGGTGTTTGTCCGATGGGATGGCATGTACCTTCCTCAGCAGAATGGGATACTTTGGCTAAGTTTTTAGGAGGTAATGAAATAGCTGGAGGAAAAATGAAAGCTCGATTACATTGGGAGACGCCAAATACATCTGCAACAAATGAAAGTGAATTTCATGCATTACCAAAGGGTATGTATGGTGTGAATGGTTCATTTAATAACGTTGGGAAAAATGCATATTGGTGGAGTGCAACCGAAAATGATAAAATCAGTGCATGGGGAAGAGAAATTGGCTTTAATGAATCAGGACTTTTTATTGGTCATGGGGATAAAAGAGATGGACTTTCTATCCGTTGTTTGAAAAATTAATATTTTCATATAGTTTATTTTTAGACCACCTTATAGGTGGTCTTTTTTTTATCTTTACTTTTTTTCTATCTATGACCCCAATCGAATTTTATTCTCAAAATAGTTGTAAACTTGAATCTGAAAAAAAAGGATTAGATAAAAAACTTCAATATTTTAGAATTATTCGACTTGCAATTTTTCTTATAACTTTTGTTTTTTGTTACTTTTTTTTTGGTAATCTGTTATCTTTTAGTTTGACAGTTATTCTTTCTATCGTTTTATTTTTAATAGTGATTTCTAAATACACGAATCTGAAATTATCACATGAAATTGTTTGCCAAAAAATAAAATTGATAGAAAATGAAAAAAAATCTTTGGCAGGAGATTTTACTGAATTTCATGCGGGTGAAACTTACATAGATCCCAAGCATCCCTTTTCAAATGATCTTGATATTTTTAAGTCCAATGGTGTTTTTGCTTTTTTGAATAGAACTACTAGTGAGTTAGGAGAAAAACAATTAAAAGATAGATTATTGTTCGGGAGTGATGATCCAAAAGTAGTCTCTGAAATTATTAGCAAAATTGCACAACACATGGAATGGACATTTCAATTTCGTTCTGTTGGTTCTTTGAATTCTAGAGAAAAAGGAAAAAATCAATTGTTAACAACCTTTAATTGGGGAATAATAACTTCTAAAAAATGGTTTTCTTTACTTAAAGTATTAGTTCCATTATTGTCGTTTTCCTCTCTTTTATTGTTTAATCTTGATTTAATTTCAGCTGGGTTATTCTCATTTGTAATTATCCTTTGTTTAGTGCCTGCTTCGTTAGAATTAAAAAATACGAATGCACTTATGAATCAGATTTCGGAATTAGAGGATAGAAGTAAAATTCTTAATGAGCAAGTAAAATCAATTCAACTATATTTTGGTTCAAATGAAAAGGATATAAATTGGATAAATTCTATTTTAGGTTTTAATTCTTCACAAATGTTAATTCAAATAAATGAATTACAAAAGTTGATAAATCGTCTTAATACTAGAAGTAATATGCTATTAGGAATGGTGTTTAATGTTTTCTTAGCTTGGGATATTCAACTTCGTATTGCATTTTTTGCATGGAAAAATAAAAACTTAAACGAGATTATTCAATGGGAAAAAGGAGTGGCTGATTTAGAAGGTTACATTTCTGCTGCTACTGTTCGATTTAATTATCCAGAAACTATTTTCGCTTCGTTTGACTCCAGTAAGGAAGTAATGATGAAAGGATTGATTCATCCTCTTTTGGCAAATAAAAAAAATGTTTCAAATAATTTCGAATTACTCAATGATCAACAGTATATGATTTTAACAGGTCCAAACATGGCAGGTAAGAGTACTTACCTTAGGGCTGTTGGTTGTGCTATAATTTTTGCAAATGCTGGTTTCCCTGTCTTTGCAGAAGCTTTTACAGGTAGTAAATTAAAATTATATACATCCATGAGAACCACAGACGACTTAAATGAAAGTAGTTCTTATTTCTTTGCTGAATTGAATAGATTAAGAATGATCATGGATGCGGTAGAGTCGAATGAAAATGTTTTCGTGTTATTGGACGAAATTTTGAAAGGTACAAACAGCAAAGATAAGGAGGAGGGGTCATATCTTTTTATGAGAAAAATGAAACGTTTGGGAGCTAAAGGTATTATTGCTACCCACGATTTGTCTCTATGTGAATTAGAGAATAAACAAGCAGGATTTTATACAGCACATTTCGATTCTACGATAGAAAATGACACTTTGTATTTTGATTATACACTTAAAAAAGGTGTTTGTCAAAATATGAATGCTTCTTTTCTTTTAAAAAAAATGAATCTAACATATTAAATTAGGATAATCTCATAGATCCAAATCATATTTTTTTTGTATATTGGCTTAACCTTTTTAATTTAAAGTCATACACTAATGGTGAAATTCAGTTTTTTGTATCTTCTTTTTATTGGCACTTTGCTCTTAAGTCTTCCTTCAAATAGTTTTGCTCAAGATACTGAAGAAGATGAAGAGGATGCTGAGTCATATACACGCATAAAACCGCATCATTCTATAAGTATGGAAGTTGGGTTGCCAGTAGGTATGAGAAACTCTACTTTTAGTGGGTATATGCAAGGGATTGTAAATATTTCTCCTTACTACCATTATTCTTTTAAAAATAAATTAACTGCTGGAGCGGGGTTAAATTATAATTACTTCTGGATTAATCACGTTTTGACATCAGACCCGAAAAATTTAGGAGGAATTCACGCTTTAGGAGGCTATTTGAGGTTCGGATATGAAAGTTTTCATACGGATCGATATGGTATTGATATAAATGTTAAATTAGGAAAATCGCATTTGGTTTTTGATTCGGATAATAATCATAAATTTCCTGAATTACCTACTTTAAATGTTTATACAGTTGAACCTTCTATTGGCTTTGTAATTACAGCAGATGAACAATCATCTTATAGATGGGTTGTTGGATATGGTTTTCAGAAGTATACGTTTGTTCCAACTTTGCTTGGTTTTGATAAATCTACGAATCAAGCTTCAAGTTCCGAAAACATTAATTTATTTAGTAGAATTGCTGGTTATACATCCTATCTTACAATAGGCTTCGGGTACACTTATTATCTAAAACAACGATAAGATGTTTGTGAGTGATAACACTTCAGATGCTGTAAAATCCTATTTTCTTGAACGGTTAGCTGTAGTCTTTTCTGAAAGAGAAATTTTAACATTTTACAAAGAGTCACTTAAAAAAAGATTAAAACTATCAGACACCGATTTAATTCTCCAAAAAGATATTCGTTTATCTGAATCTGACTTACTTTTCTTTCGTTCAGTAGTTAAACGACTTTTAAATCACGAACCGTTTCAATACATCATTGGAGAAACTTTTTTTTATGATTTGACAATTCGATGTGATGAACGTGCGTTAATTCCGCGACCAGAAACAGAAGAGTTAGTAAATTGGGTGTTGAACACTTTGAATTCTAAAAATCATCAGGTAATTGTCGATATGTGTACTGGGACAGGTTGTATCGCTTTGGCTTTGAAAAGTAAATTATCAAACAGTAAGGTTTTTGCAACCGATTTCAGTCTAGAAGCACTTGCATTAGCGAAAAAAAATGCAATGCTCTTAAATCTAGGAGTTGATTTTATCGAAGAAAATGCATTAGTCTATGATTCTGATAATTTTGAAATCAATTCTTTAGATGTAATCGTTTCAAATCCTCCTTATATTCCAATGAAAGATAAAAGTCAGATGGAGAAAAACGTTTTAGACTTCGAACCTCATATGGCACTTTTTGTATCCGATGAAAATCCATTGATTTTTTATAGAGCAATCACTGAAAAAGCAAATAGTTTATTAAAACCAAGTGGATATTTATTTTTTGAAATTCACGAAAATTACGGGGTTCAAACGAAAGAATTGGTGGAGTCTTTAGGTTTTGATGAGGTGGAGTTAAAACTAGATTTACAAGGAAAAAAGAGAATGCTTCGTGCAAAGAAAAAATAAATCATGAATACCTTAGAAGCTCAAATTGAAATTGAACGTTTATCCAACGAATTAAATCACCACAATCATTTATATTACGTGGAAAGTAATCCATCTATTTCGGATTATGACTTCGATATGTTATTGAATAAATTAATTGAGCTGGAAAAACAATTTCCCGAATTGGTTTCCGAAACGAGTCCTACAAAACGTGTTGGTGGGGATATTACAAAGAAATTCACTTCAATTAAACATCGTTTTCCGATGTTGTCTCTTGGGAATACCTATTCTCGTGAAGAAATTATTGAGTGGGAAACACGAATCAAAAAAAGCATTGAGACTGAAATCGAATACGTTTGCGAGCTAAAATACGATGGAGTAGCTATCGGTATTTCCTATGAAAATGGGAAGTTGGTTAGAGCGGTAACCCGTGGAGACGGAACTTCTGGTGAAGATGTTACCGCAAATGTGAAAACAATTAAAACA
>CANGOA010000136.1 GCA_947455255.1 Flavobacteriia bacterium
CTTTGAAAATTTTATTTCTAACCTTATTTCTGGGTTAATAGCATATAGTTTCTTTCCTAAAAAACCAGCTATTAAATATGACGTAAAAATCACTGATCAGATAGCACTTTTTTAATCGAACTGAGGTTTTTAAATCCATTGGTTAACTTTTTAACGAAACAAAAACTAAATAGGGTAGTGTCCATTTTTTTAGTGGTTATGTTGAGTTCACTTCTAGTATTTGCTGCTTTTCACTTAATTCTTTCACAATTCACTTCATTTAGTGATGCTATTCCTACACTTAAACAAAAATTAGATGTATTGACAGATGAATTTATTCAAGTAATTGTACATAAATCGAATCTCCATGAATCTGAAATTACTAAATGGATAGAGGATTCAGAAAAAAAAGAATTGTATCATTTTTCTATCACGGAGAAATTAAACCAACTTAGTCAGATTATAATAACGCTTATTTTACTCCCTATTTATCTAATCCTAACCCTGTATTATAAACCTTTATTTATAGAATTCATTAAACGTTTATTTCAAGATAAACACCACGTTACCATACCATAACAGAAGTGCTTTTGAATACTAAAAAAATTGTGCAACATTACTTGATTGGACTTGTCGTTGAAATGCTGATAGTGTTGTTCTTTATCTAATTGGGTTGTATTTTTTAAATATCAATTATGCCGTTTTATTAGCCTTCGTTGCCGCCTTACTAAATATAATTCCTTTTGTTGGTGGAGTAGTAGGTATCCTACTTTGTATGTTAGTGACTTTAGTAACAAAATCGCCTAGTACTACACTTTACTTGCTAGTTGTTTTTTCCGCCATTCAATTAATCGATAAAAATGTACTTGTCCCAAAAATCGTTTCCAAAAGCGTTCAAATCAATGCTTTTGTCTCAATTGTTGTTATTATCATAAGTGCATCTATTTGGGGAATTCACGGTATGTTCCTTTCCATTCCACTAACTGCAATTATCAAAGTGATTTTTGATCACATAGACACACTCAAACCATGGGGATTTTTACTCGGTAACAAAATTCATTAACCATTATTCGTTGTCAGACTGAGCGTAGTCGAAGTGCCATAATTATGAAACTCTTCCTTGTAATTATGTAACCCTAATACCTTGAATTACTAGAAATTTGCCTAGTAGAAACAAAGTCGCGACTACCAAATAATATTAACATGAAAAATAATGAAGAATTACAAGTAGACGTTCAAAACGCCATTCAATGGGAGCCATTATTACATGCTGCCGAGATTGGTGTAAGTGCTAGAGATGGTATTGTTACATTAACTGGTATAGTTGATAGCTATGCAAAAAAAATGGAAGCTGAAAATGCAACACGTAACACGCTTGGAGTGAAAGCAATCGTGGAAAATATTGCTGTTAAATTTCCAAATGTGAGATCAAAAAGTGATACCGAAATTGCAATATCCATTCTATTAGCAATCAATTCAAATTCTTTAATCCCTAAAGATGTTGTCAAAGTGAAAGTCGAAGATGGATGGGTAACACTAAGTGGACAACTACCTTGGAACCTCCACAAAGAATTAGTAAAAAATACTATAATGTACTTAATCGGAATAAAAGGGATTACAAATAATATCCTTATTCAATCTTCCTTGAAAGATAAAATCGAACAATCCGCTGTAGAAGAAGCATTAATCAGAAGTTCCATAGATGCTGTGGATGTCTACGTACGTGTATCTGGAAATTCCCTAACCTTAACTGGAACCGTAAACTCTTTTTACGAAAAACAAGAAGCAGCACGTATCGCTTGGAAAACTCCTGGTATTCTAGCTGTAATCAATGAATTAGCAGTGGATTACGAATATGCATATAACTAAATTAAAATCAACACCATGAAAACACAAAACAACCCCACAAAAAAAGCTTTAGAAATCATCCCTAAAGCAGAAAATTTAAAAGGTATTGAAAACCATAAATTAGCTGCTACACATTTTCAAGCTGCAGCGAATCACCACATTGACGCTGCTAACCACCATGAAAATGGAAGCCATGAACTAGCTGCAATTAGCACAATTCAAGCACAAGGACATTCAACGTTAGCTCGTAATGCACAAAAAGAAGATGTTAAACAACATGCACAATTGAACTAACTAAATAATTTTAATATGACTGTAGAAATCGGAATCACCAACCAACACCGTAGAACGGTTGCAAGTGAATTAGAAAAGGTATTAGCAGATGAAACAATCCTCTATACAAAAACTAAAAATGCACATTGGAATCTTGAGAGTAAAGACTTTAATGAAAAACATATACTCTTTGAACAGCAATTAAATCAATTAGATGAAATGATTGATGCGGTTGCAGAACGTATTCGTACACTCGGATTTTATGCTCCAGCTACTCTTTTTACTTATTTAGAGTTAACACACCTAACGGAAAAATCAAGAGAAAATAACGATAGCGAAGGATTTATAAAAGTTCTGCTTGCAGACCACGAAAGCGTGATTATTATTTTACGCGAACACATTAAGGTATTTGCTAATAATCTTGACGATGCTGGCACAAGCGATTTTATTTGTGGTATAATGCAAACACATGAAAAAATGGCCTGGATTTTACGTTCTCACTTAATTAAATAATTATGAATTGTACAACTAGTCATTTTGGAGGAATGCATTTTTTATGGTGGTTCTTCTGGGGAATTATTCTTGTTTGGATTTTTGCTTTACCTTATGACATCCCTGGACAACGAAGAAGCAAAAATGCTGCTTTAGAAATTTTAAAACAACGTTTCGCGAATGGAATGATTGAAAAAGAGGAATACCTCGAAAAAAAAGAAATATTAGAAGGAAAAAACAATTAATAAATAAATCATGGAAAAACAAAAAAATATAGCTGTCTGGTTAGATCATTCTAAAGCACAGTTGATGGATGGGCAATTTAATGAATTTAATGCGACCATCCATTCTAAGTTCGATTTCGATAAAAAAGAAGAAGCCTTAGGAAGAGGAGAAAATTTGATGCACAACAAAGAAAATCAAGCAAATCAACTTTTCTATAAACAAATCTCCCAAGAAATAAAAAACTTCAACAATGTGCTTCTTTTCGGACCAACCGATGCAAAATTAGAACTTAAAAATTTCCTGAAAAAAGACCTTCATTTTAAAGATGCAAAAATTGAAGTGCATGGATCAGATAAAATGACCGACAATGAAAAATATGCATTCGCTAAAAGTTATTTTAAGAACTAATTAAATGACTTTTAAGAGTTCAGAATTGAGGATTCTACCTATTTGAGTAATTCAAAAAGGTAGAATTATTACCCATCATTTAAAAACCAAAAATTCGATTATGTGCTTTTCTGCTAATGCCAGTTTTTCCGCAGGTGTTGTATTAACCGTAATAGGTTTAGCAACATTGAAAAAAAGTACAAATAAAAACCAATACTTATTTGCGTCAATTCCATTTATTTTTGGAATTCAACAACTATCCGAAGGAGTGCTTTGGCTGTCTTTACCCAAATCAGAACTGCAGGAACTTCAAAAATACGCAACCTATAGTTTTTTATTTTTCGCTCAAATTGTCTGGCCAACACTCGTACCTTTTTCTATTTTGCTCCTAGAGAAAAACAAAATAAGAATCGTTGCACAAAAAGTATTGGTTAGTATTGGACTACTTTTAAGTATCTATCTGATGTATTGCATACTTAACTTTAAAGTTTCAGCAATCATTGAACAACATCATATTTTATATAAACAAAATTATCCTTCGTCACTTAAAAATGATAGCATCGTTTTTTACGCTGTAGCAACAATTGTTCCTCCTTTCTTTTCAAGTAAAAAGGGGATGTGGTTATTAGGCGCTACGATCATGTTTTCATATATCATTAGCGCACTATTTTACGAGCACTACGTTTTGTCAGTATGGTGCTTCTTTTCATCTATTATAAGTATTGCTGTCTATTTTGTGATAAATGAAATGAACAAAAACACGAACTAATTATTCTATAAACATATTATCATAGTCTCATAAATATATTTTCAAGACAATTTTCTTTAATCTATAAAATAGATTTGAAATAATATTCAAAAGAGTTATGATCATTTTTCTAATTATATTTATAAAAACAAAATTGTTATAAATGATCGATTATAGAAGTGATACGGTAACTAAACCAACAAAGGAAATGTTGGATTTTATGTTTAAGGCTCCTGTTGGAGATGATGTGTTTCAAGAAGACCCAACAGTAAACGAATTACAACAATATGTTGCAGCTTATTTCGCTAAGGAAGATGCGTTGTTTTGTAGTTCCGGAACACAAACCAATCAGATTGCTATCAATGTACATGTTAAACCTGGTGGTGAAGTGATTTGTCATGAGGAAAGTCATATCTATAAATATGAAGGGGGAGGGATAGCTAAAAACTCAGGTGCTTCGGTACGATTACTTCCTGGAAATCGCGGTCGTTTAACACTAGAATCAATTCAAAAAGCTGTAAACGCAGACGATATTCATTTTCCTGTAACGCAATTGATAAGCTTAGAAGATACTGCCAACCGCGGCGGTGGTGCTGTTTATGATTTTAATGAAATTATAAAGATTTCAACTTTTTGTAAAGAAAAAGGTTTGCCTTTACACCTAGATGGTGCGCGTTTAATGAATGCATTAGCTGTAAATAAAGTGGATCCAAAAGTCTATGCTGCTGAGTTTGATTCCATTTCTTTGTGTTTGTCAAAAGGCTTAGGTGCTCCTGTAGGTTCACTTTTATTAGGTACAAAACAGTTTATTCATAAAGCAAGACGTGTGCGTAAAGTTATGGGGGGAGGAATGCGTCAAGCTGGAATTATTGCTGCAGGTGGATTATATGCTATGAAAAATAATGTTGACCGTCTTCAGCTCGATCATCAACGTGCAGTGATACTTGGGGAGAACCTTCAACAACAAACTTGGGTTTCGGAAGTTTTCCCTGTAGAGACTAATATCGTTGTTTTTTGTTTAAAAAAAGAAAAACAAAAAGAAAATGTGATTCAACAATTTAAAGATCAGGGAATTTTAGTCTCGTCCTTTGGGGATGGGATGATACGATTGGTTGTACATCTTGATATTACGGACGAAGATATTATTCAAACGAGTAATGTAATTCAATCTATTTTATTGAACTAATGAATAAAAGGAAAGGCTGTCATTTTTTTGACAGCCTTATCTGATTTAGTCTTTCATGTTGTTTATCCGACCAATCATACAACTAGCATAACTCTTAAGTTGTAATAACAAGCCATTTTCTTCAGTGGCTTCTGGATAACCAAGATGGTGAAGTTTGCCAATAATTTCCGATCTGTCAACAGTATCTTCATACGTCACATCAACACTATCCGAATCATTATCGACCTTCACATTAGATACTCCTGCTATTTCTGATAACTCTTTCGTTATTGTTGTTGCACATCCTCCACATTTCAAATTCGCAATATAGATTGTTTCTGTTTTCATAATTCACATTTTTATTAGTTGTAAGCATTATCCGTCACTCTTTACTCGTCACTCATCACTCATTTAGCAGAGCACCAACAACGGAACTTTACTCTCTAAGGCAATTTCTTTCGTTTTACTTTTGTGAACCAAATTCGTGAAGAAATTATAAGAATGTGGTATCATTGCGATGATTGACGCATGATTTTCATCTGCAAATTCTAGAATACCTTGTGTAACGTCTTCACAGGTTGCTATACTATTTGTGTGTTTAATGTGGTGAAAATTTTTCTCTGTTTTCCAAACTTGTAATTCTTCAATATATGCAGCAATCGGTTCTTTTGCTTCAATTGCATGGAACATCAATACTTTGGAATCGAATGAATTTGCAATGTCAAACAAGGGTGCTAAAACATGCTTGTTAGAAATTCCTTCATAGTCAGTCGCAAAAACAATTTTGTCAATTTCTTTGTATGGATAATCCGAAGGTATCGCTAAAACTGGAACTTCTGTTTTTTTGATAACAGAATAGGTGACACTTCCTATAAATAGCTTACTTAGGCCTGAAGCACCTTGTGTTCCCATAACTATTAAATCGCAATTTAAATGTTTGGCTGTAAGTACAATTTCATCAGCAGCAAACCCAATACGAAGTTCAATACTATACTTCAAATTTTCTATATCAACTTTCTCTTCCTCAAATATTTGTTTAAGATTATTGCTTACATAACTTAACTGCTCTTTTTCGTCTTGAAAAACTATTGGATCATAAAATTCCAAGGATGAGTCAGGTAAATCCAACATAGGATGAGTTGCATGTAAAAACACTAATTCCGAAGGAAAATTCTTACAGAAGTTTAATGCATATCGAACTGCATTTCCAGCATTCGGTGATAAATCAGTGGGAACAAGTATCTTTTTCATAATCTAATCATTTTTTACAAAGTTCAGAAAACAATTATGCTTAGTTTGTGATAGCAATCAGATGGTTTAATGATTTTAGTCAGTTATAAAACTGAACATCTTCAACTTTATGCTTTTAATGATTTTAAACACCCCGATTGCTAGCCATTTAAAATAACTTTTTAAACTTCCTCTTTCTACTTTCAACTTTCTACTTTCAACTTCAAACTTTCCACTTTCTCCAAAATAAAATAACATAAGTCATAGTTTTATCCAAATTGACTCCCTATATTTGTCTTACTTATAATCATTCTAAATAATGAAGGTAATAATTGCAGATAGTAACGAGTTAATTAGAGTTGGAATCAGAACGATTTTAAACTCTGAAAAAACACTCGAAATTGTTGGTGAAGCAAAAGATAGCGAAGAATTATTAAGTGAAATCCAAAATTTTGGTGCTGATATTATTTTGATTGACTATACTTCTCCAGGATTTACAATCGACATTATTCCTAACGTACTTCAAAAATTCCCTTCGGTAAAATTTGTAGCAATTACGCCAGAACAAAGCGCTCAAACATTAGTAGATGCTTTACGTTGTGGAGTACAAAGCTATGTAAAGAAAGATTGTGATATTTCTGAAATTGTCAACTCTATCAAAGAAACAGAACGCGGAAACAAGTTTTTCTGTGGACAAATATTAGAAACGATCCAACGTGCCAACATTAACGTAGAAGATATCGACTTTGAGTCTTTTTCGTGCGAACCTGTTTTGTTATCCGAACGCGAAAATGAAATCATTAAATTTATTGCTGAGGGACAAACAAATACACAAATTGCTGAGATTTTATTCTTAAGTACACATACCATCAATACGCACCGCAAAAACATCATGGCAAAATTAGGAGTGAAAAATACCGCTGGAATTGTTATGTATGCTGTGAAAACAGGAATCGTAAGCCCGAATAAATTCTTGTTTGCAGGGGAAGCTTAGGGAGTTTATAAATTATGATTTATAGATTATAAATTATGTGTATCCGTTAAATAATTTGATTGAATGAAATTCATTGTTTTATTGTTTCTTCTTTATTCTTTTAACTCTTGTTTGAATACAAATGATTTAGGTTGTATGCAGAAATGGAGTGAGGAGCGAGTTGTTGAAGGATATGTATCAAATTATTCCCCTATGAACAAAGAGGGTCACGATTCTAACGAGATTTTTTGGGTGGATTCTGTATCGTTCGCTTATTCTGATTTTGCTCCAACAGGATTTTATAATAACTCATGCGTTTATGGAGGTCTTATTTGTCGTAATGGTCAAAAAGTAAGAATCACATACAA
>CANGOA010000137.1 GCA_947455255.1 Flavobacteriia bacterium
AAGTTCCAAACATGGTGAAAGACATTCGTGCTACGGCAATCAACGAAGTATTCAAAAAAGAAATTCAAACCTTAGACGATGATTCGCGCGAGGTGCTAGATAAAATCATTGGTTACATGGAGAAAAAATACATGAGTATGCCCATGAAACTAGCGAAAGAAATTATGCTTAAATCGTAACAATATGCAAAAAATTACCATTGGATCCAGAGGAAGTGACTTGGCATTGTGGCAAGCTAATCATGTAAAACGTCAACTGGAAAACCTCGGTCACGAGGTTGAAATCAAGGTAATTGTTACCCAAGGTGATGCTATTCAACACCTAAGTTTCGATAAATTAGAAGGAAAAGGTTTCTTTACCAAAGAAATTGAAACTGCACTTTTAGATAAAAGCATCGATTTAGCGGTACATTCTCACAAAGATTTGGAAACAAATCCACCAGCTGGATTAATTATAGCTGCAGTATCTGAACGCGAAGATCCATCCGATTTATTGTTAATCAATAAAGCAAAAGTTGATAAAACACAAGATTGGAATTTAGCTGAAAATGCTTCCATTGGAACTTCTTCTGCACGTAGAAAATCACAAATCCTTCGTTTTAGAAATGATTTAAAAATTAGTGATTTACGCGGAAATGTTCCTACACGTATTCAAAAATTACGCGATGGAAACTACGATGCTATCGTATTAGCAAAAGCAGGGGTTGATCGTTTGCAATTAGACCTTTCAGAATTTTTCGTTGAAGTACTTAATCCAACGGAATTTGTACCTGCTCCAGCACAAGGAGTACTTGGATTGCAAATTCGCGAGGATGATACACGTATGGCTGAAATTATGAAGCATTTAAACCATACAGATGTTGCTAAACGTATTGGTGTTGAGCGTAAAGTACTAAACCTATTAGAAGGTGGTTGCCAACTTCCTTTAGGTGTTTATTGTCCTAACGAAAAACAAGTGTTTGTTTCTCATGCGACTTCTTCTGATGTAGCAGCCAAAGGTTATTATTATGAACCTGAAAATTTGGATGAGGTAGTTACACAAATTGTTGCTGACCTAAAGAATGCAAGTGTAGAAGCGTGATTCTTTCTATCTTAATTACAAAATCTAAAGACGATAAAGGAGCGTTATACGACTACTGTATCTCTCAAAATATTGATATTCATTATCACTCTTTTTTGACTTTTAAACAGATAGATCTTCGAGAAACACCTACTTCAGATGTCTTGTTTTTTAGCAGTAAACGAGCGGTAGATTATTTTCTCAATCAATCGAAAATTCCAAAAAATACAGCTATTGCTTGCATCGGAGAATCCACAAAAATTCACCTTCAAACCAAAGGGATAGCTGTTAATTTTGTTGGTCAACATTCTGGTCAACCAGAGGTAGTTTCCCAAGAGTTAGCTACTTGGTTAGGTGATCGAACTATTACAGTCATATTAGCCAAAGAAAGTAAAAAGTCAATTTTAAAACAACTTAAACCTACTAAAACCAATTGTTGTGTAGTTTATGAAACTTTAATAAATTCACAAAAATTAGATCAACAATTTGATTATGTAGTTTTTACAAGTCCATCAAACGCCAAAGGATTTTTAAATGCAAATAGAATATGTGAATCTACTAAAGTAATTGCTTGGGGAGAAACAACTAATCAATATTTAGTCGAACACAAAATCAATGTTTCATATACCTTAACAAATGCGCATGAAGAAGAAGTGGTTTCTTTAATTTCAACACATTAACTACTTGTTCTTTTTTTCGACGAGAAACTGGAATTACGGTCATGTCATCTAACTGAATAGTTAATCCTGTCCCACTTTTAATAGATTTGACATAATTGATATTAATAAGATGTGACTGATGTACTCTTTCAAAATTAAACATTGAAAAACGTGAAACAAATTCTTTTAATGTTTTTGAAATCAAAATAGGTTTTGAATTTTTTATATGAAACATCGTATAATTTCCATCACTTTCACAACGAATAATATCATTAATCTCAATCCAATTTCTACCATCTGAATTGGATAGCATAATTTTATTTGTTGGATGTGATAAATCAAATTGATTGTCTATCAAAATAGAAGAATCAATAAATTTCGAAAAAACTGCGTTACTAAACATATCGTTACTAATTATGGTTCAAAACTAAATGTTTAACTTTGGTGAAAAAATACACCAAAAGGTGTAATTTTAATATGTTTAAATTTAATCTATTGATTTTTAGCGAATTAATTTTAAGTTCCACCATTTAAAATCCAAATGAAAAAGAAAATAAAATTATTTATTGCTGACGACCATCAAATGTTTATTGATGGTATAAAATCATTATTAAATGAAACAGATTGGATAGAGATTGTTGGAGAAGCAAATAATGGGAGAGAAGTTATTGAAAAAATGCACATACGGATGCCAGATGTTTTGCTTCTCGATATCGGTATGCCTGAATTAAATGGAATTGAAACTACCTTTTTACTAACTGAAAATTATCCTTCCATTAAAATTATTGCATTGACGATGTATGATGATCATCATCGTGTTTCTAAAATGCTTAAAGCAGGAGTCAAAGGTTATTTATTAAAAAACACTTCCAAAAATGAATTACTTGAAGCAATTGAAGCAGTAAATAAAGATGAAACCTATTTATCACCTCAATTGGAGAAGTTTGCATTAAATAACGAAAAAACCGAGGATCAATCCATAATTTCCAAGTTGACAAAACGTGAAATAGAAATTATTAAATTGATTGTACAATCTTCCACCAACAAAGAAATCGCTGATAAGCTATTTTTAAGTGAATTAACTATCAATACACACCGAAAAAATGCCATGCGAAAGCTAGAACTAAAAAACACAGCTAGCTTAGTTCAATTTGCGATTGAAAATAATATCAACGATCTTTAATTTGTAAGATTACCAAAAAATAAACTACACCAAAAGGAGTAGATGATTCTATTTTCAAAGCTATTACTTTTGAGGAAATAAATTCCTTTACCATTCATGTTTACAAAACGATTTCTATTCTTATTGCTTCTATTTATATCCCATGTAAATACAAACTTTGTGTTTACTCAAAACATAGATAGTTTAGTCTTTAAGTTAAAATCCAGTCAAGAAGATACAAACAAAGTATTGCTTTTAAATAAAATTTCAAACTACTACATCAATCATGGGACACCCAATAAGTCGCTGCCATATTTAGATGAACAATATGAATTAACAGGAAAATTAAATTATAAAAAAGGAAAATACTTCGCATTAATCAACTATGGTAATGTATATAATAATACAGGTGAATTAGATAAAGGTTTGTCCTATTTTCATGAAGCGATTGAATGTTTGAAAAGTGGAGTTAATTCGAAAGACAAAGCAAATATGGCTGTTTTATATGCTAATATCGCTAACTCTTATGGAAAGAAAACAGACATTGCAAATGGATTAAAATATTACATTTTCGCAATTCATATTCTTGAAAAACTTCCCAATGACAACACTACTTTTATCACAAAAATTCACCAAAACATGGCGATTCTATATGAACAAAATAGGGAATACAAAAAAGCCTTGGAGTACAGTCATAAAGCCATTTCTATATTTCAAAACAAAAAAGATACGTTAAGTTTAGCAGGTGTTTATCCTAATTTAGGAAATACCTATTACAAACTCAAAAATTACACAAAAGCAATCGAAACGTTTAAAAAAGGATTGTTTTTTGCTAAACAAGCTAAACGAATTTCAGCTATAAGTTCAATACATGTTGGATTAGGACTCGTTTATCAAGACTTGAAAAAATATGATATCGCCCTCAAACATCACCAAGAAGCATATAAAATTGGAAAAGAAAATGGCTTGAAAGAATACATGGCTTCTAGTCTAAGCAATATTGGTGTCGATTACCACGGACTTAAACAATATAATTTAGCACTCAAATACTTGAATGAATCACAAAAATTAGCAAAAGAAATTGAAAATTTACATTTAATTAAAACAAATTATACGTGCATTTCTGAGGTATATGAATCCATGAATTTAGATGAAAAAGCACTTGAAGCTTTAAAAAAATCATCTGAAACAAATGACAGTATTTTTAATGATAAAAACGCGAAGAAAATTAATGAATTATCCATTAAATATGAAACTGAAAAGAAAGAAAAAAAGATTGCGATTCTGCGAGCAGATGTGTTAAATAAGAAAAAAGATAAACTCATCCTTCAATCATATATTCAAAAGAAAAACAGTATTATTTTGGGAACAATTATCAGTGCTTTACTACTTATAATTACAACCGTTTTATTATATAATCGTCGTAGATTAATATTAAAAAATCAACACCAACAAGAAATAAATTTACAACGAGAAAATAACACAAAAGAGATTGTACAAGCACAAGAAAAAGAACAAACACGTATCGCTAAAGAACTACATGATAGCGTTGGTACGTACCTATCAACTTTAAAAATTAACTTGCAATTATATGAATCCATCCTTCCTCCTACAAAACATCAAGAATATCTGAACACCATTAAAATCATTGATAAAATATCAAACGAATTGCGCAATATTATGCGAAATTTATCAAACGAAACTCTTCATGAATTAGGATTAGATGTCGCTTTGAAAGATATTGTCCAAGTCATTAATGAATTAGGAATTACACACATTGATTACTATAATATTGGTTTATCTAATCGTTTAGATGAAAATGTCGAACACAACCTATTCCGAATTTCTCAAGAATTAGTGACGAATTGCATAAAACATGCGAAAGCAACTACTGCAACCTTACAATTAATTGAAAATGAAAACGATATCACCCTTATTTTTGAAGATGATGGCATTGGATTTGAGGAAAATAAATCAAAAGACACGCATGTTTATAGCGGGATGGGACTCAAAAACATTCGCAACCGTGTGCAATTCTTAAATGGGAAAATTCACATTGATTCCAGTCCGAATAATGGATCAACTTTCATTATTGAAATTCCCAAAAAAGGTCTTGAAGTCTAACTTAATTAAAAACGAATTTGTTGAATGAGGAATGTAGAAGATTTAGCTGCTTTTGGATCAAACAATTCGTTCAATTTCGCATTCAAAATGTAATAATAAGGTCCCCCAATAGTACCAGTCGTTGGAAAAGTATTCACACTTTTAAAACGATCCCAAGGAAGTGCACTTTCCCAATTGTCAGTCGATCTCATTCTTATTATTTCCTGACTAAAATTTGAAATCACAACCAACTCTTTATTTGCAGGATTATAAATAAGTCCATCAGCTCCCAGTAACAATAAACATTTCACTTTTTTAATTTCTTGAGGTTTTTTTACTGGAATTTTATACAATATACCAGGATTTGAAACTACAACCATTAAAAAACCATCAGGATGATAAACAATACCATTTAATCTAAATCCATCCCCTTTCCATTCATCATACGTTGTGAAAATCGATGGAGTTCCAACTGCATCAACTTTATAAATAATAGGAGAAAAACTATTAGTCACGTATACATTCCCTTCGTTATCAAATGTTACGTCATTCGCAAAGTTTAATCCTCCAGCATTCAGTGCTCCCAAATCTGCATTATATTTTTGTGCACCTGTCGTAGCATCATAAGCAATCAATTTTGCAAATTTTCGTTGTGTAGCAGGACTCGTTTTCGTTGAAACACCCGGATCAGACGTACATACATACAAGGTGTTCGTTTTTTCATTCAATCGAATACCTATTGCTGAAATCATCTCCGGTGAATCGATAAACACCTTGTAATTCCCCTTACGATCGACAATTCCTATTTTTCCATGACGCAACGAACTCACAAAGAACACATCGCGTTTTGCGTGGTATGCAATCCCTTCTGGATATAAGGTGTCTGATTTAAAAGTGATGTCTTGAGCATGGATGTTAAATGCTGTAAACAATGTCAAAAACAATGTCGTTTGAAGAAGTAGTTTTTTCATAATGAATTCTTTGTTGAATGTAAAACTGCATATTTATTTACAAAAGAACAACCATTTATAGATGAAACCATCGTTTCTTATTACGAATTTGATAAGGATGGATAATATATTAATTATTTTTACATGAACATTAATATTTCCATCATGCTCACCATCCAAAACTCCTCCTTCAAAATTTCCATTACCAAAATTGGTGCTGAATTGTGTAGTTTATACGCTAAATCAACCAACACAGAGTTTATGTGGCAAGCAAAATCTTCCGTTTGGGGGAGTAATGCACCTGTGCTTTTTCCTATTATTGGATGTTTGAAAGATGGAAAATTTTTATTCGAAGGAGTTGCATATTCTGTTCCTAAACATGGTTTTATCAGAAATAATACAACTTTAGAAAGTAACTTTATCGGAGAAAATATCATTGAATTTCGTTCTAAATACTCAGAAGAATCCTTGAAGAATTATCCATTTAACTATGAATTTATTATTCGATATATCTTGCAAGAAGATGGTGTAAAAGTCGAACATACCATTATCAATCACGATACTAAAAACCCGTTGTACTTCTCCCTAGGAGGACATCCAGGTTTCAATTGCCCATTTTTTGAAAACGAAAAGTACGAAGATTATTACATCGAATTTGAAGTTCCTGAAACCGACGAAACGTGGTTAGTTAGTAAAGAAGGACTCATTGAAAATGAATCAATTCCATATCTTAACAATACTAAAACGCTTCCTCTTAACTCGGATATTTTCGCAAAAGATGCCCTGATTTTCAAAAATTTACAATCGAAAAAGGTAACCTTAAAATCGAAAAATCATTCCGTTGCATTAACGGTTGATATCTCTGAATTTGATTACTTAGGACTCTGGGCCAAACCAAATGCTCCTTTTGTATGCATCGAACCTTGGCTGGGTATTTCTGATTCTGTGAATACAAATCAAGATTTTACACAAAAAGAAGGAATTCAATACTTGGAAGCAGGAGAAACAAAAGTGATTTCGTTTGAAGTTAACATTGAGGACTAAATCAAGCCCCTAATATCTTTAAATACTTCTCCAAACATTCAATTTCCACATCTGCAATAAAATGATGAAACTCTTCTTTAGAATCCGTTGTTTGTGCTTGTTCTAATGTTGTATAGTACTTCATCCGTGTTTCATAATCTCCTTTGATATTGGCAATCACAAATCCATGACTCAATAAAATCAAATTCATTATCAAGCGTGACGTACGACCATTTCCATCCACAAAAGGATGGATAGTAACCAATCGTTCATGCATTTCAGCTGCTAATAAAACCGGGTGATATGTTTTGTAATTGGTAGCGTACCAAAGGTACAATTCTTCCATTTGTTTCGCGACCAAAAAAGGCTGTGGTGGTGTGTGAGCACTTCCTTTAATCATCACTTGAATATTTCTGTATTTCCCTGCGTACTCAGGCATTATTCCTCGTAAAATGAGATTATGCATCACCAATACTTCACGTTCGTTGATTTTGGTTTTCTTTTGTACCAACTCTTTAACATACAAAATGGCTTCTTGGTGGTTAATAGCCTCCAAATGTTCGCGCATACTTTTTCCGGAAACGGTCAACCCTTCATTGATGACCAAATCTGTCTCGCGCAATGTAAGTGTATTTCCCTCGATACGATTACTTTCAAAAGTATATTCCAACTCCAATGCTTGTGCAATTCGGTAACTATCGTATTGACGAAA
>CANGOA010000138.1 GCA_947455255.1 Flavobacteriia bacterium
GATCATCCATCAACTGGAACAGGTAACCCGGAACAATTAAAATTTGAATTGACTGGTTTGTGGTCTCGAAGAATCAACTCCAAAGATCGAATGATCTACGAAATTTTAGAAGATGTAGTAATAGTCGATATTTTGTCTGTAATGGGACATTATTCAGATAAATAATATGTTTAATTCAATTTCCTTTTTTTTTAAATTCTATCAGAAATACTAAAACAATAGGTAAAGGTTTAAATAATTAATCAAATTATGAAAAAATATTTTCTTATAATTATTGGTGTATTTCTGATTATTTATTTTTCTCTAGAAATATTTATGATAGGATCATTTACTACATGTGGAAAGTTTGAAAAGTCTACATTTATAAGAGGTGGGGAAAATTTCACAATTAAATATAAAATTGAAAATAAAGATTATCGTACAATTATTAATCCGGAATCGTTGAAAAAAAAATCGATTGAAGAATTAAAAAAATGTAATTGTATCAAAGTAAAAGTTTCAAGAATATTCAAAAATATTGCATTTGTAAATGATGACAATATATAAAATAAAAAATTCTAAATTATATTGCGCTTGTCACCCTCCTCACTCCTTCGCTCCGCTGTGTTTGTAACCCTTCGCTCCGCTGGATTTGTAATCCTGCGGAAAGCTTCCCCCAACGCCTCTATCACATCACTAATCAACAAACTTTCCTCACTCTGCTTTTCCACCGCAATATCCGCCGCTAATCCGTGCAAATACACCCCCAATTTAGCCGCCGTAAACGGATGGTAACGTTGTGCTAAAAAAGCAGTAATCATCCCTGTTAAAGCATCACCTGAACCACCTTTTGCTAAACCAGCATTTCCAGTTGTGTTTATAAACGATTCTTCGCCGTTCGTGATAAAAGTCTCATGACCTTTCAAAACAATAATAATTCGGTATTCTTTCGCCTTTGTGATAGCTGTAAGTTTTCGTGCATCCTGATCTTTGTGTTCCCCAAACAAACGGTCAAATTCTTTGGGATGTGGGGTAAATATGGATTCTACGGGGACATCCATTAGAAAATAAGGTTTATTCGAAAAAACAGTAAGTGCATCTGCATCAAAAACGATAGGTTCTTTGTAAACAGACAAAATGTGACCAAGTAACTTTTCTTCTTTTTCAGAAATCCCTAACCCAGGACCAATGCCAATTGCAGAAAATCGAGAAAAATCGGTAATCGATTCCTCTCTTAATTGCAACATTGCCTCAGGTATAGCCGTTTGAACAATCAAACGTTCTTCGTAAGGTACATTAATCGTCAACAAACCAACCCCTGAACGTAAACAAGCCTTACCAGCAATTACTGCAGCACCCATTTTACACTGATTACCTGCTATCAGTAACGCATGCCCATACATCCCTTTGTGCGAATTTTCGGAGCGAACGTTCAATAAAGTTGCAATGTACTCTTTCGTGAGTTGTATACTTTCCATAGTTTATATCCCTTGATGATCCACTAATATTCCTATTTCTTCTATAAAGTTAGAAGCTTCTGTGGAGGATTCCAATTTTTCAAGACTCAATCTCGCCATTAAATAACTTACCGTCGATTCTGCTCCTTGATTAATATTGATGTTGTTTTCCTCTAAGCCATCGTAACAACCACCAGTCATCGGGTTATAAATTACCTGATGCAAATGATTATGTCCTAAAAACCAATTGAAAGAGATATCCATTTTTTGCTGATACCCTTGAAAAGGAAAAATCGAATGGAACTTTTGTAAGGCCATCACTGCATAAGCCACATCAATCGGTTGTTCTCCACCAATGGAAACTTGTACTGCTTCACGACCTCTATGTAACCATCCTTTGTTGGAAATCACTTTTAAACTTCCATTTCTGAACGTTTTGGATAGTAAAAAATCAAACGATAATTTAGCCACTTGTTTGTATTGCATATTTCCAGTCGCCATCCAGGCACAAAGTAAAGCTTCAGGAATTAAACTGTTTGCATATGTTAAATAGCTTTCAAACCATTTCCATTGCTCATCCGATTCATGCTTATACATCGCTACGAGTCGGTTAGAAAAATTAGTGATGATTTGTATATTACTAAAACTTTCTTCAAAACTATTCGCATAATACAAGCCTTTAATAATAAATGCCATCGCGCGGGTGGAATGAATGTCCTCCAAACAATTAAGAGTGTTTTTCAATAAAAACTGAGCTTGCTCACTGAATTCTTTCGGTAAAATCGGTGTCAAGGAAATTAGATACCCTAATGCCCAAATTGCTCGACCATTCGAATCTTCTAAATTGACAAGGTCATTTTGATCCGTATAAGTATGAAATTCATCTACATAGTTCAAAAATAATCCATCTTTCAACTGACAAAATTGTATGAAATCCAAATAAATCTGAATGTATTCCAAATCCGTTTCATCTTTTGTAAATGCATAATGCTGACACAGCGAAATCATTGCTCGGGCATTGTCATCTAAAGTATAACCAGAAGTTATATCTGGTTGATTAATCACGGAAAACTGTATCATCCCAAAATGGGTCGTCATCTTTTTTATATGGTCTAAATTTAACGTAGGTAAAGCGTAATCAATCACTAACTCATGTTGACTCACTTTTTCAAACAACAATGCATGCGCTATGGCTGAATTCTCCCAAGAAGTTACTGCCATTTTCCAAGCCATTTATAATCATGGAACGCATTTTATCAGGACTCGCAAAAAGCTGATTGACTTTATTTGCTAACTGAACCGAATTTCCAAAATCAATGATGTTTTCCCCATTATTTTCCAATACTTCATTCGCATGTGGAATAGGTGTAGAAATAATCGGACAACCACAGCTCAAGGCATAAGAGAATGTTCCACTTACCGCCTGATTCGGATCTTTGGAGGTAAACAAATAAATATCGGTCAATTGAAGAAATTCCAACAATTCGTTTAAAGGAACAAATCGATTGATAAAACGAACATGTTTTTCTATTTGTAGTTCCTCAATTTTATGCATCAAAAATTGACGGTACTCCTCTCCCTCATGCTTCACAACACTTGGGTGCGTTTTTCCAATGATTAAAAACAAAACATCTGGATTCGATTGAATGATAGCAGGCAGAGCATCCAACGTGGTTTCCAAACTTTTCCCCGAACTCAACAAACCAAAAGTGGATAAGATTTTCTTACCCGAAAATTGGTGCTTTTCTTTTAAAAACGATTTATCTAAATGCTTCACCAAATGTGTTCCATGTGGAATAACATGAATTTTATCGCGCTGTAAACGATAATCGGCATTCAAGATTTCCGCCGATATATGCGTCATGACAATGATTGATTCTGCTACAGATGCGATGCGCTGAACTTCCTGTCTCCATGTTTCATTTGGAGTAGGTAAAACCGTATGAAAGACTAATACAATCGGTTTAGTAACCGCATTTAAAAACGAAAGAAATAATTCCTCTTTCCCTTTGAAAAAACCAAACTCATGTTGTATCATCACAATTTTAATTTGGTCCTTCCCATTAATTTGTTGGGCTAATCGATTGAAATCGGATTCTTTATCGGTGTTTAAAGTATATTCCACTTCCTTAGAATACTCATGCAACTCATGATCTGTTTCCAAGGCTGCTACTTTTATGTCAAAACTCTGATTAAACTTAGTTTTCAATGCTTCAATTAAATCCTTGGAATACGTAGCAATCCCACATTCTCTAGGAGGATAGGAAGTAATCATCAATAATTCAGAAGATTCTTTCCATAAACTCTTCAATATTGGACTTGTAAATAAAGTTTTTCTGTTCTGAAACAGGTCGGTAGTAAGTTGATTATTCATGTTAATTAGGTGTTGTTATTAATAAATTCAATGTATTTACAAGTCCTGAAAAACTCATCGATGCACAAGCGATTCGCTCATCCGCTGCACCGTAATAGATGTAAAGTTGATCTCCAAAAATGGCTGTTCCAGTAGGAAAACATACGTTATTCACCTCCCCTTTTCGTTCCCAAATCTCTTCCGGAACAATCAATGGATATGGTAATCTAGAAAGTTCGTTTTGCGGATTTTCTAATTCCAACAGCGCAGCACACGCGACATACACATATCCTTCCAAGGTATCGTACACACTATGATAAATTACCAACCATCCATGCTCGGTTTCGATCGGTGGACAACCACCTCCGATATAACTGACTTCGTGTTTATACTTTGCTGACAAAACAATATGATCTTCCAGATGAAGTAAATAATCTTCCCAGAATTCAGGTGTTAAATCAGATAGCTCTTGTATTTGTACCAATTGAACTTCTGGTTTTATACGGTGTAAGAAACATAATTTACCTTGTATCCTTCTCGGAAAAAAAACAACATTTTTATCCCAAACAAAATTACTATCAACCAATTCGGTACTCTTCCATTCTTTGTTGTAACGGTAATATTTTTCATTCATTTCAGGTTTGAAATCTAGCACATGTCTAAACAAATCCAAACTTATCTTTGGTACAATGATTCCATAATGCTTAAAATGAATCAAATTTTCAGAAGTCGCTAAACAACCTAATGCATTTATACCATCATAAGCTGTATATGTGAGGTAATATAGATCGTCTATTTTAACAATTCGTGCATCTTCTACTCCATGCGACTCATACGTAAAAACGGGAGCTAAAATTGACTGATCAAATCGAACTTCGACTGTTAATGGACCTTTCAAGATACAATAACCTAATGTGGAATGATTGTTTTCAGTAACAGCTCGGTAAAATACATGTACCTTATCTCCTTCTTGATATATACCAGGATTTAGCACCCCACATTTTTCAAAATCTAATTCCCTTTTTTCAAGAATAATCCCTTCTTTTTTTACTTCTAACATTTGTTTCTTGCATGGTAATTCATCGATTGAGTATCCAAACGACTAAGTTCTGCAAGTGTAAAATTGTAGCTTTTAACTTCGTTTCGTGTTACACATTACAGTAGAATAATTACATAATTCACTGAAAATCATCCAAAACAAACATCCGTAAATAATATAAGTTATACCTCAAATCGTATAATTCATTCCAAAGAGACTATCAAGAACTTTGTCAAACAATACAAACCGTACATTATGCTTGAAAATACATCCTTGATAGATATCATGTCCAATAAAAACACCTCCTCTCTTATGTGCAAAAAGAAGGAGATGGTCTACCTATACAACACCTATCCACTTGGAATTTATTTTCTTTGGAAAGGAAAAATTAAAACCTATCGCACAAACAACAACGGAAAAGAATTCATTACCGAAATCCATAAAGCTGGAGAATTCTTCGGATACCCTGCCTTGCTGGAACTCGATAAATACACCGACTCAGCAATGGCTTTGGAAGATTCAAACATGTATTTTATACCAAGAAAAGATTTTCTAACCCTCTTATCGACCAATTCGAAATTATCCTTAAAACTAATCCAATTATTAGCGGAAAAGATTAATAAAAAAGAAGATCAACTACTCAAATTGGCATACAATTCCGTTAAGAAACGTGTCGCAGATGCACTTATATCTTTTTCTACTAATTCTAAAAAAGAAAAAATTAACGAAGAACATAATGCTATTAAAATTAAACGTGATGACCTCGCTAGCCTTGTAGGTGCTGAAAATGAAACCACCATCCGTTCCTTAAATGAACTAAAACTGGAAGGTTTAATCAACATCAAAAAAGGAGCCATAAGCATTATTAATCAACGTCAACTCGAAACTATCTAATCTCAATATGTAAATATTGTAATGTTTCCCTACAATTCTGTAATACATTAACTTTTAACTCTCAGCAACTTTGTCCTGTGAACTTTAAGAATGAAAAACAACAGTTATTAAATCGTTTAATACTGAATTACTAATCATTAAAAACAAAAAACATGAAAAAAACAATGCTAGTAGCAGCAGTTTCCATTTTCGCAACTGTAGGCTCGTTAACAAGCTGTTCTTCTGACAAAGAAAATGTAGAAGAAAAACGTGAAGATGCCGTTGAAGCTACAAATGAATACGAGCACGTTGAAAAAGAGTATTTAAAAGATATTGCAAACTATCGCAAAAGTACAGACATTCTTATTCTAGATAACGATGCAAAAATCGTTGAACTCAGATCTGAAACAGAGTTAAAGAAAAATGAGAACAAAAAAGAAATTCAAGGTAAAATTTCTGATTTGGAAACAAAAAACAATGAACTAAGATTAAAAATGTTCAACTACCAACCAAGTGGAAAACACAAATGGGAAAAATTCAAGAAAGAATTTAACCACGACATGGATGAATTAGGTAAATCTTTAAAGAATTTCTCCATCAATAGCACACAAACAAAGAAGTAATATAAATCAAACAAAAACCAAAAATCATGGAAAAACCAACAAACAACAATGGAAAATTAGTAGGCGCTTTATTAGTAGGTGCTGCTGTAGGTGGAGCTTTAGGAATCCTTTTTGCACCAGACAAAGGAAGTGTAACTCGTAGAAAAATCGCTAATAAAAGCGGAGATATCTCTGATTCAATCAAAGATACATTCAACGACTTCACAGGAATGGCGAAAAGAGAAGTAGATTCTTTGAAATCAAAATCGCACAACGTAGCAGATCACGCTCCTATTAAAGCGTAAGGTTAATTAAACAATTATTTTTAACATCTTCTAAATTTCTATAGGTTCAAGTAAAACCTCACCTCCAAACGGTGTAGCGTATTACTTGGACCTTATTATTCTACCTAATCCTATACTTATGGAAAAACTTATCGAATCCATCGAAGAACAAGCATACCTAGAACGAGATATCCTAAAACTAAAAGCTGTTGAATTCACCGCTCAAACATCCAAGAAAATATGCTACAACCTAATAATAGCTATGGTTTTACTTTTTGTCCTCATCACCTTTTCCATCGGAAGTGCATTGTGGGTGAACCACAAAATGCAAAATGATTACGTCGGATTTTTCATCGTTTCCTCTTGCTATATTTTCATTTGCTTTATCCTGCTATTTTTACGTGAAACCATTCAAGCAAAAGTAAAAAACAACATTATCAAACACTTATTAAACTAAAAACATGCAACGAATTTCTACAGATGTCGAATTAAAATTAGCCTTAAATCAACTACAGGAACAAAGTAATTGGAACAAACATCACATCAAAGATGAATTTCACCTATTGATGGATAATCTAAAACCGATTAACATAGTAAAACAAACACTGAGCGACCTAGTCTCCTCTTCCGAAGTAAAAGAAAGTCTGAGTGATTTAATCATCGGTGCAACTACTGGAGTAATCGCAAAAAATATATTCGTCGGCGAAACACACAACCCAATTTCTAAAATTTCGGGGATGCTTATCGAAATGTTAGTCGCGAAAAATGTGACAAACAACGCAGAACAAATTAAATCCATTGGATCAAGTATCTGGAACAAACTAACTAATCGTTTAAATTAATCGTATCCATACACATCCTTCCTAAAATTCAACCATCCTCCCCGATCTACCCAAACTGTGTAATACACGATAGATACGGGGATTTGTCGTTTTAACATCACGACTTGCTCCTCTTGTCTGTTCA
>CANGOA010000139.1 GCA_947455255.1 Flavobacteriia bacterium
AGTTGTTTGCCACTCTTTTTACCATTTTTCTTGGTAATTGTAGAGTTGCAAAAAAAGCAGTTTTTTTATTCAAAGCATTTGATTTGCTTCAAAGCTAGTAAACATAAAGCTTATAGAAGTTTTTAGCCTACTTTTTGTCCATTAGCCCTAATTTTATTATAATCTTTAAGAGAATTAATTTCTACATCACCAATTTTACGTCCTGTAAACCCAATTTCCATAAACTTTGATTTTTCAAAATCAATACCTTCCAATGAGTTGTTAACTATATGCAACCAATAATAAGGTGTTTTTTTTCCTTTTACTGTAACAGAACCTGGATAAAATTTATGGTTTAATATGTTGAATTGTTCTAAAATGGTTTTTACTTTTTCATTCACTAATAAGCCTCTGGCTTCTATATTGCTAGCGGAAATCACGTCGGTTAGTTTAGCTTTATTTGAAAGTTCAAATTCCAAATTTGGTTGTACAGTAGGAAAGTGTTTGTTCGTTAGATTGGCTCGTGATGTAGGCTCAAATTCATTATTTACATCAATAACTTCAGTTGAAACTGTTTGAGGAAAATCGCCAACAATTTTTTTAACAGCGGAATGGGATAATAGATAGTATTTCATTGTCTTTTTATTTTATATCAGTAAACCCCGGTGGATTTGTAATCCTACGGAAAGATAAAACTATTACTTATAAATCTCCAAAATCCATTCCCCGATTTCGTTTAATGCTTTTGGATTAAAAGTTTCATCGATAGTTGCATATTCCGAAGGATTTCCTGCTTTTGCTTTTTGGAAAAGGTGATTTAATCCTTTCAACTTAACGATTTTGTATTGTTTGTTCTCTGCAACTTTTAGTGATTTTTCAATGGCAGCTAGGTTTTCTTTCGCTGGTACTTGTAGGTCGAGACTTCCATTAAGCGCTAAGACATGACAAGTTGTTTTTTCTAAAAATACTGTTGGGTCAAGATTTAAGAAATAGCGAAACCATGGAGAATTTATTTGTGCTAACAAGCCTTCTACATCCGACTCTGTGACACGTGTAGCAGAATATTCAGCCATTAATTTTGTCGCATCCTTTTTGATTTGTGCGTTATCATTGGAAGTCATTACCAGTGTATACAACTTCTCATTCAACGATGTGTTTTTCTTAATTTGCGCACTTGGAACACCATTAACCTTACTGATTAATTGCGCTTGTAACAATAATAATTCTTTCCCTCGAATACCTGTCCCAGCTAATAACACCACAAAAGCAACCGTTTCTTTGTTACGTGAAGCAACCATCGGTGCAATAATTCCACCCTCACTGTGACCAATTAAACCTACAGAGATAATATCCGTTCTAGTTTTTAAATATGTAATCGCCGCTTCAACATCTGTTGCAAAATCACCTGTTGTTGCACTAGCAAAATCGCCGCCAGACTTCCCTACTCCACGGTCATCGAAGCGTAATACAGCAATCCCTTGTCGTGTGAGGTAATCAGACAACACTAAAAACGATTTATGTCCCATCAATTCTTCATCACGGTTTTGAGGACCACTTCCTGTAATTAAAATTGCACACGGAAAACGTCCATCCACTTTTGGTAGAGTCAGAGTCCCTGACAAAGAATGTCCACCAATCGGATTTATGAACGAGACTTCTTCTGAAATATACGGATAAGGTTGAGTTGGTTCTTGTGGCTTTCCTTGTGGTTGTTCTTCTACTGATAAACGTTGAAGATTCATTGTAAATGTTTTACCAAATTGGGTTACTTCTCCATTTAGCGCATCGTTAGACACCAATTGACCTTTATAGATAAATTGGATTTTATCGATTTGAATCATCAATTCGTTATTACTAAAAACAGTGGTGTTTGTAGGAATTCCTTTTGCACCTTGATTTGGTGAATCCATGGTTGATACCAAGCCATTTTCAGTTGAATCAATATGGAATATAAGAGGCAATGTCATTCCTGAAATGTTTAACTCACCTTTCCAGGTACCTTTAATGGATTGGGAAAAGGAAGTAATTGAGGTTAGTAAAAAGATAAAAGTTGAAAGTCGAAAGTTCAAAGTTGAGTATTGGTTGTTTCGTGTTTTCATAGGGCAAGTATTTGATGTAAATTTAATGGATAATTACGTAGATTATAACCAACTAAAGCATTTAAGTTTAAAGAGAAAAGTGTTAACAAAGTAGTAGGCTAAATTGTCATTAGCCATGAAGAGCAAACAAGTATTCCTGTTCCTCTTGTCCGGGGGTTGGAATGTAGATTGCATTTTTTTGTAAACGGGCGACGTCCATGATTGTTGTATAGCCACTACGCGAAATGATGGAACTGCACTTGTAAAACAATTGATCCATTTCTTTCCATGGAATTTGTGGAACAACCTCTAGGTTAGATGGGATATTTGAAGAGTCATACTTATTCGGACAAATACAAATTATCCTCTGATTTGACTTTCGAGCCAATTTCACAATTTCATCAAATAATTGTTTAGCATAAGGTTCAGGTCCACTCACAACTGCTAATACAAAATCTTCTGATGGTATTGAATGTGAATGAAAGCGCGACTGAATTCCAATGTAAGCAATCGGTAAATCAATCTTACTTGTACTTAGTTTACCAGCATAGGTATGTTTTTCGTCATCCAAGACCCAAATACGGGAGAATTTTTGAAGTTGTTTTGTATGCCAAAAATTTGCTATTTGTTGAAATCCTTTCAAAGGTAAAGTTACTTGGTGCGTCATAAAAACAGATGGTACTTGTTTACTTCTAAAACCATAGCGATGATCTGAAATTACTAAAGAAATTGGATGTTCTTGACACCAAGTATCCACCTGTTTTTGTTCTTCATGTATTCTACTACGAAATCTGAGTGCATTTGAAAGTATTTCCTGAGTCCACTTTCCATTCCCTGAAAACCTCAGGTTATATCCTGCTAATTGTAAGACAATTATCGATGGACAATATTGAAGTAAAACATCTATTTGTCTCTCATTCCCTGCAAAATAAATGGTGTTATGTTGTTGGATCAATTTTTGAATTACAGGAATTGAACGCGCTAAATGTCCTAGTCCCCAGTCGTTGCAGGCAAATAAGATGATTTCATTTTCGAATTCTGAGAATTTCATAAGGTAAAGGTATAAATTCCATTCTAGAATTTGAGTTCAATGAACGCATTACACTTTGTTAGATAATTGTAATTTTACAGTATGAGTTCTACACATCTAACACGTACAATCATTACAACCGGAGACGGTTCGAAAACCATACATATTCCTGATTGGAATGAAAATTACCATTCTTCGCACGGTGCTGTACAGGAAGCGAAGCATGTATTTTTAAAACATGGATTGGAACAAAAACGCGATCAAGAACACATTCGAATTTTGGAAATTGGTTTTGGCACAGGATTGAATGCTATTTTAACGTTGGAAGCAGGATTGAATTTTAGTTCAAAAATTAGTTATGATGGCATAGAAGCATTTCCAATCTCAATGGAAGAAATGAAGGCTTTGGCTTACGATGAATTTCTTGCTACAAACGAATTAAAAGCATACTATCAACAAATACATGCTACATCTTGGGAAGAAGCGCATGAGATCACTCCTCAATTTACCTTAAGCAAAATACAACAGGAAATTCAAAAATTAGCATTTGCTCCAAACACCTACGAAATAATCTACTTCGATGCTTTTGGACCTAGGGTACAGGAGGATATGTGGACACAAGAAATATTTCAAAAACTATATGATGCTTTGGTTCCAGGTGGGATTTTTGTAACGTATTGTGCGAAAGGTCAAGTCAAACGAGATTTAAAAGCTGTAGGATTCTTAGTTGAAGCCTTGCCAGGTCCTCCAGGAAAAAGGGAAATGACAAGGGGGAGAAAGGATGAGTGACGAGTGACGGAAGTGACGAGTGATGAAGGAGAAGTGTGAAGAGAAGAAAGTGAAGAGTGTTGAGTGATGTAAGCGACGAAGGAGAAGTGTAGAGAGAAGGAACCGTTAAATCGAAATGGATATAAAGGCACAAGTGTGTTGTTAGTTTACCGTAATAAAGTTAGGAATTAACATCACTGGGCTCATAAGTATAAATAAGAGTTGAGATTGCTAGTTGGGTAAGCGCTAATTTTGTTACTTAAAGCACCTGTGACTTATGCATGAGAAAATAGTTCAATCTTTAGAAAATCAAATTGAATTTCAAGAGTTTAAACTAACGTCATTGTTGGAGATAACAAATGCTATAAATACCAAACAACCTGTAGACACCTTAACAAAAATTTTAGGTTTTATCCTGAAAGAACAATTAGGCTTTTCGAAATTCATTTTACTTCACAAACAAGAAACTTGGCAAACATTGTTAAAAACAGGTGTTAAAGGATCTATTAAAGAAGAAGAGATCATATCTAATTTATCCCGTTTCAAAGAAATCACTAGTATTGAATCTTCACCTTCTGAAATCATATCTCAATTTGACAGTGTCGTTCCTGTATTTCATCAGAAAGCACCACTCGCCTATCTACTCATTTCAGGAGATTCTATCAAAAACAAACCATCCTCAGAAACGATCACCAACATGCGTTTCATTCAAACATTAGCAAACATTATAGTTGTTGCAATTGAGAATCAAAGGATGATGCATGTAAGCATCAAACAAGCACGCTTAAAAAAAGAATTAGAGGTTGCTTCAGAAATGCAAAAAATGTTATTTCCTTCTGATTTGCCATCGAATCGTAAACTAGATGTGCATGCAAAATATACATCCCGTCACCAAGTAGGCGGAGACTATTACGACTTCATTCAATTATCCGAAGATGAATACATCATTTGTATCGGTGATGTGTCTGGAAAAGGAATTAGCGCCGCTATGTTGATGGCTAACTTTCAAGCTACATTACGCGCTTTATATACCTATCAACAATATGAATTAGATTTCTTAATCGAAGAGTTGAATAAAAAGGTCATGAAGAATGCCAAAGGTGAAAAATTCATTACTTTTTTTATTGCCAAATACAACATTGATACACGCAAGTTAACTTACATTAATGCTGGTCACAATCATCCGTTTATTACAAATGGGAAGACCTACGAATTACTTGACAAAGGAACTATTGGTTTAGGAATGATGGAAGATTTACCATTTTTGAAAATGGGAAGTTTATATCTAGAACCAAATTCTACGTTGGTGATGTATACCGATGGAATCATAGAATTAGAGAATGAGAAAAATGAATTCTTTGAATTAGATCGATTAATCAAGTTAGTTCACAATTATTATCCGTTGAAGATGGAGGATATGAATAACATTATCTTCTCCAAATTAGATGAATGGAGAGCTTCTAGGAATTACGTTGATGATACGGCGATTTTTAGTTGTCGCTTTTTTTAGTTTTTTACCATTAAGATAGATTGAGAAATTAAGGACGAAAAGGTCACCTCCCTCGGTCCCTCCTCAAGGAGGGAAGAATTATGGTCACTTCGAATATTAAAGCAAAACATTTTTAATAAAATGAACCTTAGATTTCCCTCCTTGAGGAGGGATAAAGGGAGGTGACAATCATAATCCATCACTCATAATTCATAACTCCTCGCTCCTACCTCATCAAATACATTTTTCCGAATTCGTTTTTGAAATGGGAGTCGACTTCAGAACTTCTATGTTTGATTTCTTGTCCGTTGCTTCTAGCCAACACACGGTAAAGATAAATACCGTTAGCTAAAGGATCACCGAATTGGTCTTTTCCATCCCACGCGAAGTTGGTAATTTGATTACGACCAATTTGTAATGGCCCTAATTCGTCTTCTGTAATTTCTCGAACGACCTTACCAGAAATTGTCATGATCTGAATAATCATATTTTCAGGAACAGAACTCCCTGTAAGTGTATACACAAAACGCGTACTTGAACTAAACGGATTTGGGTAGTTTGTTAAATAAGAAATAGATGATTCATTCACCACTTCAAAATTAATTGTATATGCATAATCCCCAGATAAATTGCCATTTCTATCTGCAGCTTGTACTGAAAGCGTATATTTTCCATCCATTTCGAAATTACCTGTATGTACTAGCTTACAACGTTTGTTTTGAGGAGTAGCAGGAATGAATTGTATGATTTGATTTCCTTTTTTATCAAAAAATGGGATACGTTTTTGAATCCCTAAAGGATTTGTAACATAAATTTGAAACAAAGATGTATCCGAAAGTGCATTCATAATGGCATACTCGTTTTCATCCTTTAAAGAAATCTCAATTTCAGCATTTGGTCGCACAAGATCCTGATTCAAAATATGTCTACTGTCAAATGTTACATCTAAAATAGGGTTAGTTTTATCCGATTCAACATAAAAATTTTTAGCAAGTAAGTTATTAAAATGGAACTGTTCAGGCTGATCCGTTTGATTTGATGTAACATAAGGATTTACTTCCATCCATAAGGTATTATCCCCTTGTAGACCTACAGTGGAAATTGTTATTGTATCTCTCATTATTGAATTCGCTAATAACGGAGCTTTTCGAGGATATTTAATTGTTTTCTTTTGTTGGTTAACATCCTCCACCCAATAATTTACTAACAATGAATCCATCGGGAAGGCACTAACATTTCTAACATCTATAGCAAATTTAAAATTCAAACCTTCATCTACGGTATCTTTTTTAGGAATCCATGTATATCCTTTTCTTCCATCGATTGCTGCTTCTGGGACAGGTTGAAATAAAATATGTAATCGTTTTACCTGAGCTGGATTAAAATTTACTAAATCTTTATATTTTGTCGTCAATCGAATATAAGGATAGGTATTCGCATTGATTAGATTATTCAAATTTAAAATTGAATCTTGAGGAGTCATTAAAGTATCTATCACTTTTACTAAAGCTAATTCTTGGTCTAATAATTCTATTTCAAGTACTGTTGAATCTTTTGTGTTAAGTTCTAATGCCTGTTGTTTCCAAGATAATTTCCCCCATTGTTTTGCAGGTCCAATTATAGGAGTTGTTTCCTGTCCAGAATTAGTGAATAAACGTACATTCTCACTGACATACATCAATTGACCTTTTTGTTGTGAAATCACTTCTTTCACAGAGGATTTGTCGCCTTTCTTCACAAAAAAGATAAAACCACGATTATCTCTTCCAGGTATTATGCTATCTGAACCTAAATCTTTAAATGTTTGGAAAATTGAAGTTGTAACATTGTTCCAATATTGGTATTCTGCATAACGATGGGAATAAATGATTAAATAATGTCCATTTGGCACTTTATTCATAACCATATCCTGAAAACTAGCCATTTGTGTTGGATCGTTTTGATTAAAAATGAAAAACTTTTCTGTTCGAGGTCTACAATGTCCGACATCATTTAAGTTACCAAAAGAATTTTGAGGATTTTGAGTTAAATAATGTGTTTCCCAAGGTTTAAATGTTTTAGGATCAATCACTGCAACATGAATTGCAGGTGTAACACCACATCCAGCATTTTCCTGTTTTTCACTATTAATCAAGTACATCGACAAGTTATATTGATCCTGA
>CANGOA010000140.1 GCA_947455255.1 Flavobacteriia bacterium
GGTTGTTTTACTGTTTGAGGAACATTTTTTAAATATGCTGCTTTCAATGATGTTGTAAAACACAACATTATAAAACTTAGAATAAATAACTTCTTCATAAAAAAGTAGATTCTTAATTATTTTTTGCTAATTTCTTTTTTCGATCAAAAAGTATAACACCTATTAATCCAAGTATAACTATTATTGATGAAGTTGCTGCTAATGTTCCTGCAGTATGGTAAGCAGGTAAATCAAATGAGAATACAATATTATGTCTACCTTTTGGAAGTTTTAATCCTCTTAAAAAATAGTCCACTTTTGCTATAGGAACTTCTTTACCGTCAATTGTAGCTTTCCAACCATCAGCATAATATACTTCTGAGAATATTGCTAATTGTTCTGAAGTAGAATTTGACACATAGGAAATTTTGTTAGGGGCATAACTCGACATAGAAATTGTTCCTTCGCCTGAGAATTTCTTATGGTTTATTTTTTTAAATTCAGATGTTAATACAACAGCTTCATCTCTTGGAGAAAATTCCTCCTTGTTTTTAATTTTAACCAGTTTTAAGAAAGATTTAGCAGTATCTAAAGTTAAAGTTTGCATTGGAACCAAATTTGTTTTTCCATTAATATCCATCACAAACATAGCTTCCATCCCCTCAATAATTCCTGATGACATTGGAACATTTAATGTATCTCCTTTTAGTACATATTGTAATTTATCAGACGCATATACATCTGAATATTTTTTAATTTCCCCATTAATTATTAACGATCCAACAGATTGATTTTCTAAATGATAAACTGAACCTAATGCACGAATTTCATCATTTGGAGTTTGAAACACATTAACTTTTTTAACAAACCAAGCGTTTCCCAAAGCTGTTGGGTTTGGTTGAGCTTCGTTTCCATTTTGAATAAAATACTTCACATTCATCATGTCGTATATTTTATAATTAGAATTTGAAATATGAAAATCAAAAATATTTTGAATTGATCTTAATTTTGCTCCATGATATCCACCCAAAGCTTTATGGAAATAGGATGATGTAGCACTGTTAAATCCTCCTGATAAATCAAAAACACGATAGTTTGTATTTCTATTTAAAGATGCAAATTTATAAGCATCAATTAAATTTCGTTGTGCAGGTCCTGTTAATTCTAAATCAATTGCTTTTTGTTTCGCTTCATTTTCAGCTTGAGAAATTTTAGATTTTAATGAAGGATTTTCTGCTAATTCATTTTCCATGATCTTATAATCAGCATTTGTTGCTGAAATAGCATACATTGAATTCCCTTTTTCAGTCCAATACTTATATCCGTTTCCTTGTTCTTGACCTCCTAAGTAATTATGTGCAACAGGAATTAAATCTAATGAAACCAATACAACTAAACCGATTAAAACATATTCTGTTTTTATTTCTGTATAAAACATAAGAGCTACAAATCCTATCGCTAACAATAGAAACAATATTGATCGGTTCATACTACTATCGAAAATTGAAGCTCTAACAGTTTTCATTGCGTCAAAGCTTTTTTGATATGGAACAACTTGTTGTTGAATAAATTGATCAACTTGTTGTGGATTATTAATGTCTAATTGATATTGCGACATCAAATCAGAAGGGTTCATACCACTTATTTGTTGCCTGATACTAGATGCAACATTATCCAATTGAGCTTTATCACCAGCAGATTCATAATTATCACCTAAACCAACAACTTTAACTAATAATAAGAAAGCAAAAGCAAAACCTGAAGTTATTAAGAAAGTTTTCTTTTTAAGTTTTAAAATTTCTCGTTCTTTAACTAATAAATCCAAAAATAACACTCCTAATATCGGAATACAAAGTTCAACCATTACTAGAATGATTGTAACTGCTCTAAATTTATTATATCCAGGAATATGGTCAAGAAAGAAATCTGTTAATCCCATGAAATTTTTCCCCCACGACAACATTAAAGTCAAAATTGTAACTGCTAATAAAGCCCATTTAACTGGATTTTTCAAAAAGATAAGTCCTAATAACGCTAAGAACATTACAATAACACCAACATATACAGGTCCAGAAGTCATTGGTTGATCACCCCAATAAACTGGTAAATTCATTACACCTTTCATTTCGTCTGGAGACAAATCCATGTTTTCTACATCTTCAGCGAATGGACTTTCACCTAAAGCAACTGAGCCTCCACCTTTCACATAAGGAGAAACTAGAGTAAATGATTCACCAACACCATAACTCCATTGTGTGATGTAATCTTTATCTAAACCACTTGTTGAATTGTCTTCATTAGAAACACCATTTGACGTGATTGTCACATCATTCCCTCCACGAATTGTATGTTTAGCGTAATCGTTTGTCAAATAAATGTTCCCGAAATTTGTTAAAAACGCTAAAAAATAGACTACTATAAGTCCTAAAGATGAAAGAATAAAGTTTTTATATGTTTTTTTAAGAACTGCATCGATTAAAAAGACTACTCCAATACACAATAGTAAGATACCTAGGTAATACGTGACTTGTAAATGATTCATTGATAATTCAAAAATCATAAAAACGGCGGATAAAACCAATCCCCATCTCAAATTGCGTTGATACGCCATGATAAACCCTCCGACAACAGGTGCCATAAATGCTACCGCTAATGCCTTGGTATTATGCCCCGCTTGGATTATAATCATATCATAGCTTGAGAACCCAAATGCAATTGCTCCGAGTAATCCCACCCAAGGATTTATTCGAACACATATAGCAAAAATGTAAAATCCTAACATATATAGTAATACAACTCCAGCAGGAAGAGGGAAAATTTTAACATATGCATTTACAATTTCTTTGAAATAATTACCTTGATATAACAAAGAAATTTGTACACTTGGCATACCACCAAACATGGAGTTTGTCCACATAGTTTCTTCACCAGTTTGTTGTCTAAAATCTTCAATCTCGTGGGAAGCTCCATTAAATTGCTCAATATCATGTTGCTTTAAGCCATAACCTTCAAATTGTAATTTGAAATATATCAGAGTAACGATAATCATTACTCCTATTGCAGCAAAATGTTTCCAATTGGTTTTAAAAAATGTATTCATAACTTATTATTTAAAAATAGAAAAATCCATAGTCATGTACCATGGATTTCTCTGTATTAATTTATTTTATTTCTTCGAAATCAACATCCTTGACATCTCTTGGGTTTACATTTCTTAAAATGGATATTTTCCCCTTGTTACGTTCAAAATGCTGTTTTTGTTTTTGAATAATCTGTTGCTCTTCACGAAAACGACTCTGTTCAGCCAAGTTTCGTTTAGCAACCATCAGTTGACCCAAGTATTTCAAAACAACCATTGCTCCTAGAAGCATTAAGATTATTTTGACAACACCTGTCACACTTGCTGCAACAACCATTTTAACGAGACAAATGCATATTACGTTCAGAATAAATCTTCGTAAAGAAAGGATCTTTCAAATCTTTGATAAATCGAATCCCTTCCCCTGTAGATTTCATCTCAGGACCTAACTCTTTTTTAACATCTGGGAATTTTTCATAAGAGAAAACTGGAATTTTAATCGCATAACCTTCTTTTTTAGGATTGAAATTAAAATCTTTCACTTTAGAATGACCCAACATTACTTTTGTAGCGTAGTTCACATACGGTTCATCGTAAGCCTTTGCAATGAAAGGAACTGTTCTGGAAGCTCTTGGATTCGCTTCAATCACATATACTTTATCGTCTTTAATTGCAAATTGAATATTAATCAATCCTTTTGTTTTTAATGCCAACGCTACTTTCTTTGTTATGTCTTCAATTTGAAGCATTACGAAATCCCCTAAGTTATACGGAGGAAGTAACGCATAGGAGTCACCTGAATGTATACCAGCAGGTTCTATATGTTGCATAATCCCAATGATATATACATCTTCCCCATCACAAATAGCATCTGCCTCTGCTTCGATTGCACCTCCAATAAAGTGATCTAACAAAATTTGATTACTACCCATCTCACCGATTATATCTACCACGTGGTGTTCTAATTCTTCTTTATTGATGACAATTTTCATTTTTTGTCCACCCAATACATACGAAGGACGAACTAATAATGGAAATCCTAATTCATCCGATAAAACCAATGCTTGTTCAGCATCTTGAACAATACCATATTTAGGGAAAAGAATGTTGTTTTCTTCTAATAATTTAGAAAAACGTCCTCTATCTTCCGCTAAATCTAGTGCTTCGTAACTAGTACCTAAAATCTTGATACCAAAACGGTTTAATTTTTCCGCTAATTTTAAGGCAGTCTGACCACCTAATTGAACGATAACCCCTTCTGGTTTTTCATGCTGGATGATATCGTAAATATGTTCCCAGAATACAGGTTCAAAGTATAATTTATCTGCTGTATCAAAGTCTGTAGAAACCGTTTCAGGATTACAGTTAATCATGATTGTTTCGTACCCACATTCTTTTGCTGCTAATACTCCATGCACACAACTGTAATCAAACTCGATCCCTTGACCGATTCGGTTAGGTCCAGAACCTAAAACAACCACTTTTTTCTTATCGGAAACAATACTTTCATTTTCGTATTCAAAAGTCGAATAGTAATATGGAGTTTTTGCTTCAAATTCAGCAGCACAAGTATCAACCAATTTAAACACACGTTTGATACCCATTTCCGTACGTTTCGCATGTACTTCGGATTCTAAACAACGTAATAAATGAGCGATTTGTCTATCTGCATATCCTTTTTGTTTAGCAGTATACATCAAATCTTTTGGCATATTTCCTAAATGGAATTTCTCCATTTTACGCTCCAACTTGATTAAATCTTCAATTTGTTTTAAGAACCAAACGTCGATTTTTGTTTTCTCGTGTATCGTTTTAAAAGGAATACCTAATTTGATTGCATCGTATACGTGGAACAAACGATTCCAAGATGCAAACTCCAAGGAATGTAAAATTTGTTCTTGATTCGTCAACTCTTTTCCATCCGCACCTAAACCGTTTCTGTCGATTTCTAACGACTGACATGCTTTTTGTAAGGCTTCTTGGAAAGAACGTCCTATTCCCATAACCTCTCCAACCGACTTCATTTGAAGACCTAGTTTACGATCTGTTCCAGGGAATTTGTTAAAGTTCCAACGTGGTATTTTTACAATTACGTAATCCAACGTTGGTTCAAACAACGCAGAAGTACTTTTTGTAATTTGATTTTTTAATTCATCTAAATTGTATCCGATCGCTAATTTCGCAGCAATTTTAGCAATTGGATAACCTGTTGCTTTGGATGCTAATGCAGAAGAACGAGAAACACGTGGATTGATTTCAATTGCGATAATTTCCTCATTTTCATCTGGAGAAATAGCAAATTGTACATTACATCCACCAGCAAAATTACCAATAGAACGCATCATGTGAATTGCCATATCTCGCATACGTTGGAAAGTTGTATCCGATAAAGTCATTGCAGGAGCAACAGTAATCGAGTCACCTGTATGAATTCCAAGTGGATCAAAATTTTCTATCGAACAAATAATGACAACGTTATCATTGTTATCACGTAATAATTCTAATTCGTATTCTTTCCAACCCAATAAAGCTTTATCAATCATCACCTCATGAATAGGAGATAATTGTAAACCTCTTTCCAATAAACTGTCAAATTCTTTTGGATCATGAACTACAGATGCGCCGGCACCACCTAAAGTATAAGAAGCACGAATACATAAAGGAAAACCAAATTCCTGCGCAATTTCTTTTCCTTCTAAGAAAGATTTAGCAGTTTTTTGAGGTGCCATTCCAACACCAATCTTACCCATCAATTCACGGAATTCTTCACGATTTTCAGTGATATCAATTGCAGCGATATCTACTCCAATCATTTTCACTCCGTATTCCTCCCAAATACCCATTTCTTCACACTTCATCGCAAGATTCAATCCTGTTTGACCTCCCATCGTAGGTAACACAGCATCAATATTATGAGATTGTAAAATTTTAACGATATATTCTGGTTCCAAAGGCCATAAATACACATTATCCGCTACTAATTTATCCGTCATAATGGTTGCCGGATTAGAGTTGATTAATGTTACTTCGATACCTTCTTCTCTTAAGGAACGTGCAGCTTGTGAGCCGGAGTAATCAAATTCGCAAGCTTGTCCAATGACAATAGGTCCGCTTCCGATGATTAATACTGATTTAATGGATTCGTTTTTAGGCATAAAATGCGCTTATTTTAGATTTCAATTTTACAAATAGTTAACTACAAATTGAGTGCAAATTTAACTAAATATTGTTGGTAGACAAATGAAAAATCTAAAAAGAAATTAACGACTTATCAACGAATAATTCAATTTGTGAATAGCTTTATATTATTCTTTTTTTCAATCTCTTCACAAACCTGAATCCCACCTGTATGAACAAATAAAATAGTATTATTATCAAAAGAAACATCTTCTAATTCTTGCAACATTCCATAAAATGCTTTCGCAGTATAGATTGGATCTAAAGGTAATTGATGTTCTTTATAGATTTCTTGAATAAACGCCAGTAATTCATCCGTATACTTACCATAACCTCCAAAATGATACTCTGAGTGTATCCTTACACCTTCTAACAATTCCGATGCTAATTCATCTTGAAAAAGAAACCATTTTAATTTAATAAACATTTCAGCATACCCATCAAAACCTTTTAAAGCTGGAATCACATGCAAAGTTGTATTTTTAGACTTACCTAAAAGCAGACCACAACTAGTAGTAGTTGTACCTTGTGCAACAAATACATCGTCCATGTGTAGATCAATTTCTTTCCAAATTTCTTGACAACCAACCATTCCTAGATAATTCCCACCTCCTTCTGGTACAAAATAATAATTGGTATACTCTGATTTTAATTCATCAATGTATTGTTTATCATTTCGCATGCCATATTCTTCTCTCGAAAGAAAGATTAATTTCATTCCTAAATCTGAACATCTCTTTAGAGTTGCATTTGAATTTTCATTGAGTTCTTCCCCACGCACAAAACCGATCACAGGCACACCTGCTTTATTTGCCGCAGAAGCCGTTGCTAGTAAGTGATTTGAATAAGCTCCTCCAAAAGTGAATAATCCAGCATAATTACCTTGTTCAACTTGCAGTAGATTATATTTTAGTTTTCGCCATTTATTTCCTGAAACTTCGGTATGAATTAAATCGTCTCTTTTGACAAATAGTTTAATCCCCCTTTCAGTTAAATGAGGAAGTTCTAATTGTTGGAGAATAGATCTAGTAGTATCGAATAATTGCTCGTTCATTTCAAAAATATTAACTCAAAGATATTACTTTATCAAAGTGTAAGTGCGCTAGACAAAGAAATAAATTCTACTTTTGCCAAAAGAAATAAATCGAGATGAAAAATACAGCTTTAACAGAGAAACACATTGCGCTTGGAGCGAAAATGGTACCATTTGCAGGTTACAACATGCCTGTACAATACGAAGGAGTGAATATCGAACATGAA
>CANGOA010000141.1 GCA_947455255.1 Flavobacteriia bacterium
AAGTTACTAATCGTACACAAGGAGATGCAACAAATGCAACAGCAATCACATCTGAGACAACACGTGCTACAGCTGCAGAAGGAACATTGACTACTAATTTAGCAACAGAAGTTACTAATCGCACACAAGGAGATGCAACTAACGCAACTGCAATTACAACAGAGGCTTCAACACGTGCTACGAATGATGCAACTTTAAAAGCGAAAGCAGTGACTGATTCAACAGCATTGAAAGGATTTATAGATTTAAAAGCTAATTTGTCTTCTCCAGCATTAACAGGAACTCCAACAGCTCCAACAGCAACAGCTGGAACAAATACAACTCAACTTGCTACAACAGCGTTTGTTACTTCAGCAATTACTACAAACAATGCAAATTATTTACCATTGACAGGAGGAACATTAACGGGCAACTTAAATGGTAAAAGTGCTGTATTTAATGGTAGTTTAGAAACAAGCAATAACGGTTATATTTTCTCTAGTGGAGATTTAATGGTGGGTGCAGAAGATCGTTTTTATGTTACAGCTTCAAGTGGTAATTTATGGACACCTGGTACTATTACAAGTACAGGCGCAATCACAGGCACTTCATTTGTAAAATCAGGAGGAACATCTTCTCAATTCTTAAAAGCGGATGGTTCTGTGGATGCGAATGCTTATTTAACAAGTGCAACAGCAACCTCTACTTATTTACCATTAACAGGTGGAATTTTAACAGGTGGTTTATCAGGAACTACAGCTTCATTTAGTTCTACTCTAGGAGTTACAGGTCAAGCTACTTTCACAAATGATGCAAGTACTAAAACATTAACGATACGTGATGAAGTAGAAAGTTATACTACGACTTTCCAAGCAGGTGAACAAAGTGCAAATATTACGTATACTTTACCAACAACGGATGGTAATGCGAATCAATTGATGACAACGGATGGAAATGGAGTTTTAACTTGGGCAGATGCTGCTTCTCGTTATTCAACAATTACATCTAGTGCTGATGACAAAAATATGGGTATAAGCACTAGTACTTTTTCTAGTGCAGTTGTAAGTGAAGCACAAGAAAATACTGCTTTTGGTTATGGAACTTTGAATGCAATAACAGTTGGTTCTTACAACACTGCATTTGGTACTTATGCATTAAACTCTTCAACTTCAGCTAGTGGAAATACTGCAATTGGTAGAAGTGCGTTGCCTGTTACAACTACGGGAGGTGGAAATACTGCCATTGGACAAAATGCATTATTAGTAAATACAGAAGGATATATTAATACAGCAATTGGTGTAAATTCATTAGAAAATAATACAACTGGTGCATACAATATTGGTATTGGATCCTCAGCGTTAACAAATAATACTACAGGTACTTACAATATTGGAATAGGTTATCTTGCAACGGTTAGTTCAGGAGATTTAACAAATGCAATTGCAATCGGTTACAATTCATCTGTTACAGCAAGTAATACAATTCAGTTAGGAAATACAGATATTACCAAAGTTAAAACATCAGGTAGTATTGAGGTTGGAAGTGCAAATGCTTTCTATTTTGGTGATCCAACTGTTGATGGAACTTGGAGAATTGTTAGAAGTGGAAATAATTTAGTTTACGAAAGAAGAGAAAGTGGCTCTTGGGTGACTAAACTTTCTATGCAACCATAATAAAATTAATTGTGAAATATTAAATAACCTCGAACTTTAATCATTCGAGGTTATTTATTTTAATTTAGGATTATTACTGATCCAAAGGATCGAAAAAACATATTTTATTATGGTTTATAAAAATCTGAAAGTAAGATTTTCAATTGTTGTTTTACTACTTTTAAACGTATTTACAATTTTTGCTAAACCTGGTCCGGCAGTTGCTCCAACTGTTGTAAATGTTACAATTATATCATCTGGTACAACAACAGCTACTGCTGGAGGTAATGTTACAAGTCAGGGAAGTTCTAGTGTAACAGCTAGAGGGGTTTGTTGGAATACAAGCGCTAATCCAACTACAGCTAATAGTAAAACTACGGACGGTACAGGAACAGGTACATATTCAAGTTCAATAACTGGATTAGTTTCAGGTACGACTTACCATGTACGAGCATACGCAACTAATACAACAGGTACAAGTTATGGACCTGATATTACATATACACATCCATATTGTGCGCAATATACAGCCTTATCTCATGGTATGTATGTCGTAGGTATGAATTTTGCTGCTGATACTAAAATAACTGGTGGTGTAAATCATTTTCCACTTTCTTCGACTACTCCAAATATCGTTGATGTTTCTTCTAGTTCTGGAACATTTCCTATGTATCATGGAAGAGACATCTGGTGTTCTCCATATTCTGGAACTGCAAGTATGAATTATTATTTTAAAATGTTAGGAGATTGGAATCATGATGGTGATTTTAGTGATTCTGGTGAAGATGTGTATGAAAGAACGAATACTGTCGCTGTAAATACTTCTGATAATTTTGCGCAAACACTACGTGTACCGTTAACAGCAACACCAGGAACTACGCGAATAAGATACATATTAAATGAAGGAAGTAGTCCTACTGCATGTGGGAATGTTTCAGGACAGGTAATAGATTATATTATTAATGTTACAACAAATAGTGCTCCTGTATTAAATAACACAGGTTCTCCAGCTTTAACGACAATAAAAGATACTGATACTGATCCATCTGGATTGTCAATTGATGCTTTTATTGCTACGACAAGTCCTAGTGTAACGATGATCACAGATGCTAATGATGAAACTGGATCTACTACACCACGAGGGATTGCTATTTATGGTAAGACAGGTTCCAATGGTACTTGGCAATATAAAGTTGGAACAGGTAGTTGGACAAATATTGGAGCTGTAACTTCTTCTAATGCATTATTATTATTAGGAAATGGTGTATCTCCATATAATACAGATACTAAGATTCGTTTTTTACCAAGTGGAGGAGCTGAGGTTCCAACTATTAGTTTTTATGCCTGGGATGGCACATCTGGTAGTAATGCTACGTATGCAAGTATAGGTTCTACTGGTGGTACTAATGCTTTTAGTACAGCTACTGAAACAGGGTCCGTTACAGTTCTTGAAAATAGTGCTCCTGTTATAGATAATTCAAGTATACCTGTTATAAATTCGTTAAAAGATACACAAACAAATTCTGATGGATTTACAATCGATGAATTAACAAATTCTACATTGCCAGACGTTACGCTAATAACGGATGCGGATGATGCGATTGGCCTTATTTCTAAAGGGATTGCTATTTATAACCAAACTGCAACTAATGGTACGTGGCAATATAAAGTTGGGACAGGAGCATGGACAGATTTTGGTGCAGTTTCTGGAACTAATGCTTTACATTTAATGGGAGACATTAGCGCTACTACTCCAACTAATTCTAAAATTAGATTTGTTCCAACAGGACCTGGTAATGCTTCCTTTGATTTTTATGCTTGGGATGCTGCTTATAGTGTTGCAAATGCTGCTTATGCAAGCGTAGCAAGTAGAGGAGGAAGAACAGCTTATAGTACAGCTTCAGAAAATGCACCGATAGCAGTAACTTCAGCTTCTGATTATTTAGGTTCGAAAATATACATAGCAACAGATGCCTCTAAAATTATTACAAGTGATATTTTAAGAAGTACTCCTTCTATCATTCAGAGCGAATCTTTAATTTCTGGAAATACTACTTATTCTTCCAATGAGATTGAAATTGATTTTACGCATGATAAAATGTATTGGGGGGATTTTTCAACAGGTAAATCAATTAATTATTCCGATATTAAAGGAAATAATATTCAAACAATTTCTCCTTCGGGTTCAACTTATATAAGCGGTTTAGCATTTAATGCCTCTAATTTGTTTTATTTAGACTGGGGTTTAGGATTAATGAAAGCTAATTTGGATGGTACAAATCCAGTTGCAATTTCTGGTGGGTCAGGTCAATTAAATAAAAGTGATATTGGATGGCCTTATGATTTAGAGTGTTACAATAACAAGTTATATTTCTCAATTTATTCTAATGCTAATTCAGATTATCGTTTGTATAAATCTGATACAGATGGATCTAATGTTACTTTATTAACAAACTCTGCAAATCAAATCAACGGGATTTATGTTACTAATAATATAGTTTATTATACAGAAACAGACTTTACGGATTCATATGTCAAAAGTATTTCAACTTCTGGTGGTTCAATAACAAGTTTGGTTACGAATTTAGCTTCTACAAATTACGATCTTGTCGTTGACTCGGTTTATAATACTATCTATTTTACTTCTGTTTCTACTTCAACCTATTATTCTAGTTTAAATAAAGTATCAACTACTGGTGGTTCATCAACAAAAATTGAAACTTTTGGTACTACTACACCATATTCTTTAGTTCTTGATTTAACTCCTTCAGTTACAACAATAACGGCTTCTTCAGTTGGATCAACAAGTGCTTCTTCTGGTGGAAATGTTACTTCTTCTGGAGGAACAAGTATTACAGCACGAGGAGTATGTTGGAGTACTAGTTCAAATCCAACAATTGCTAGTAGTAAAACAACAGATGCTACTGGTACAGGTAGTTTTACTAGTTCTATTACTGGTTTAAGTGCAAGTACTACTTATCATTATCGTGCATATGCTACAAATGCATCAGGAACAAGTTATGGAAGTGATTTAACGTTTACAACAACTTCAGCATCAGCATCAGCTCCAACAGTTACGACTACCACTGCGAGTTCGGTAGCTAGTACCACTATAAGTTCAGGAGGAAATGTTACAAGTGATGGAGGAGCAAGTGTTACCGCATATGGAGTTTGTTGGAGTACTTCAGAAAATCCAACAATAACGGATAATATTACAACAGATGGTACTGGAACCGAAAGTTTTACGAGTTCAATTATTGCATTATTGCCAAATACAACCTATCATTATCGCGCTTATGCAACGAATAGTGTTGGTACAAGCTATGGAAGTGATTTAACATTTACAACAACATCTTTACCTACAGCAACAGAAGATTGGAATCAGGTTTTAAAAGTGGTCGCATCCGACCGTTCAGCCGGAGATAATTATGGATACAATGTTGCAATTAGTGGAAGTTATGCTGTAGTAGGAGCACCTTTACATGATTTAGATGTTTCTGGAGCGAATAGTTTAAGTAATGCAGGTGCAGCATATATATTAAAACAAACAAATGGTGTTTGGTCACAAGTACAAAAGATTGTTTCTTCTGATCGAGCAGCATCGGATAATTTTGGATATCGTGTTGCAATTGATGGAAATTACATTGTTGTAGGAGCTTGGGCAGAAGATGAAGATGCTTTAGGTAGTAATACTTTAAATAATGCAGGTTCAGCTTACATTTTTAAAAATAATTCTGGAACTTGGTCGCAGATAAAAAAGATTGTAAGTAGTGATAGAGTTGCTGCTGATAATTTTGGAATAGCAGTAACAATTAGTGGTAATTATATTGCTGTTGGAGCACATCTACAAGACTTTGATGCTTCTAATTCAAATTCAGTTACAAGTGCAGGAGCTGTATATTTGTATTTGAATAATTCAGATACTTGGTCTCAAGTACAAAAAATAGTTCCTTCCGATAGAAGTTGGCAAGATTATTTTGGTATATCACTTTCCATTAATGGTGATTATTTAGCAGTTGGTGCAAGACAAGAAGGTACAGAACCTTTTATGTCGTCAAGTGCAGCACCTTATTTAGCGGCAAATAACATAGACAAAAATACTTGCCAAGGAGCTGTCTATATGTATAAAAATGTTTCAGGTACCTGGACATCTTTACAAAAATTAGCAGCTCCAGTTAGAAATGCATCTGATTTATTTGGATGGTCGGTTTCTTTGAATAGTACTTCATTACTTGTTGGATCACCGAATGAAGATGAAGATGCATCTGAATTAAATTCAATCACCGATGCAGGTGCATCCTATTTATTTGAAAATTTTTCAGATTCTTGGAAATACACTCAAAAGATTGTCGCAAGTGATCGTGCTACATCAGATTTGTTTGGTAGAGATGTTGCCATAAATGGAACACATTTAGTAGTTGGTGCTTTTCAAGAAGATGAAGATGCAAGTGGCTCAAATACTTTAGCAGATGCTGGTTCAGCATATGTTTTTGAAAAAGTAAGTGGTGCATGGATACAAACTAAAAAAATTGTTTCAAGTGATCGTGCAGCAAGTGATAATTTTGGATATAGAGTTGCTTTAGATGGAAGTAATGGATTAATAACAGCTTATCAAGAAGATGAGGATGTATCAGGAGGGAATACATTTTCTGCTGCTGGTTCAATTTATGCATTTTCATTGATACCTCAAGTAGCATCGGTAACTGTTCCAAATAATGGAAATTTTACTACTGCTCAAAATCTAGATTTTACTGTTAATTTCACCCATTCAATTACAGTAACAGGTACCCCTAGAATTTCATTAACACTTGGTTCAACAGTAGTTTATGCGAATTATTTAAGTGGAACAGGAACATCTGCTTTAATTTTTAGATATGCAGTTCAAAATGCTGATCAAGATTTAGATGGAATTAGTGTTGGTACTTTATCTTTAAACAGTGGTACTTTATCAAATAATTCAAATAATGCTTTAACTACGCTTAATAATGTTGGTTCAACAAGCTTGATTACAGTTAATGTAGTTGTTTCCTCACCAACAGTTTCAACAGTAGGCACTTTATCTGCCTTTAGTTCTTGTTCAGGAACAGTGTCTACAAGTCAAAGTTTTACAGTTAGTGGTACTAACTTAACCAATGATATCGTTGTAACCCCTCCAACGGGTTATGAAGTGTCAATATTGTCAGGAAGTGGTTATGGTTCTTCAGTTATACTAACACAAGCATCAGGCACGGTAAGTTCTACAACAATTTATATTAGATTAACTTCATTTGCAAGTGGAACACCATCTGGAAATATCGTTTGTTCTTCGACAGGAGCAACAAGTCAAAATGTTGCTGTAAGTGGAACTGTAAATGCGTTACCAACCATTACATTAGGAAGTAATCCAAGCGTATGTAATGGAACCACTAGTGCAAATTTAACGTATAGCGCTACAACAAGTAGTCCAAATCAATATAGTATTGCATGGTCATCCCTCGCTATTATTGCTGGTTTTACAAATGTATCGAATAATAGTTTACCAGCTTCACCAATCAGTTTGACAGCACCATCTAATCCAAGAGCAGGATCTTATACAGGAACATTGACAGTTACCAATTCAACTACTGGATGCTCAAGTACAGTAAGTACTATGGGTATAACTGTAAATGCTTTACCAACAATTACGTTGGGTAGTAATCCAAGTATTTGTAATGGTACTACAAGTGCAAATTTAACGTATAGTGCAACAACAAGTAGTCCAAATCAATATAGCATTGCATGGTCAGCAGGCGCAATTATTGCAGGGTTTTCAAATGTTTCAACAACAAGTTTACCAGCATC
>CANGOA010000142.1 GCA_947455255.1 Flavobacteriia bacterium
CGTTCTTCTTTGTTTTCGATCTCCATAGCGTGGGAAATCATGTTTTGTACGTTTCTTCCGTATTCTGGAAGTAACATCTGAGAACGTTGTGTATTATATTCCATAGTGATTATTGTAAGTCAAATTTAGGAAGAAAGTTTTAGTCTTACAGCTTTATTCTTAAAAGTATATTAACAATTTGTATAAATTTGAAATAATTTCTTTTTTTAAGCGTTAGTACTTCAAATTCCACCCTATGAAAATTCCACCCTTCGTACTTTTATTCATTCTTTAAGGATTTACGAGTTAGACACAACAAATAGATTTTAAAGTGAAAACTGAATCTCCCTTTGGTTTTAATGTTAAATCATTATATGACAATAAATTACAAGTTTCTTTGACTTCAAATTCAAAGGATAGTATTTTATATCGATCTTTTACAATGCATTATAAAAGATTACGACGATACGAAACTGAATAATTTTTTCAAAATCGATTATGATTCTAAGAACAAGGTCACGGTTCTAAATGAACAAATTAATCCTGCTTTTAATTGGATTAAAATTCAGAATTTAGACCGAAAAATTGAACTGAAAAACGGAATTTTCCCTAAGATATCTGATGTTTTATCTTTAAATACTAACTCAAATTCATCTCTGGTTGTAATACAATTTGAACTGAATTTGAATAAATACAAAAACGAACAAATTATTCAAAAACCTTTGAATTTTGATCAGTCAAAGTTTGAAGTTAAGTCATTGAAAAATAATTCTCAAGAAACTTTTTTAGTTAGTTTTTAAAAACTTCATTTTTTGAAATGATGAACTAAAAACACAAGAAAATTGTTTGTTAAATGAATAAAGAAAATTGGCAAGAAATAATTTCTCTCTTTTTCTGAATAATACATGGTAAGAGAAATTAGGATTATTCCTGTAAAGCTCATTGCAATTTGATAACCTAGCGTATAACTATGAGTGAGGCCAAATATTATTCCAGTAATAGCACAAAATAAGACTTCCTTTTTTTTGGTTGTTTTGAAATAGTTGTAGAGTAATGTTGGTAACCATTGGAAAATAGCAGTTTCAATCAATGGAACTAAAATCACAAATACAGAAAAGAAAAGGTAAATGTTCTTTTGAATTTTTTTGATAATCCCATCTTTTGGAAATTCAATTTGTAATCCAATAACTTCTAAAAGAATTAAGTTAAAACTAATGGATAAAAATAAAGTATAAAAAGTAAGTGTTAGCAATTGCAACCAATAGTTTTTCGGTGTAATCCGGTCGATGAGTTGATAGATTTTGTTCATGTTTTTATTTTAAGATATCTTACTCCAATTTGGTTTTTCCTTTAAAATCGAAATGATTTTATGACGAATAATTTTATTCCCTTGTAATTCTAAATAAAAAAGCGACTTCCGATATGAAGTCGCTTAATGGTATAAATTAAATTATCACTTTTTTTTATATTGATATAAAATATCTGTTAAAAGTAAAATTAAAATTATCGTAGCTAAAATTGATGAATAATTTAGAAATCCCTTTTCTTTAATTTCATTATATAAATAAAATGGTAATGTTATAACTATTAAAGTATATAAAATTATCTTGTTATATTTCATGTTTTTCGATTTAATACCAATTCATACAGCCTGCAAAATCTGCAACCATCCAAGCAACTCCTAGAGCTCCAGCATATTTTCCGGCTACTTTTCCAGCTAGTTTCAAAACTGCAGATTTTGACAACTGACCTTCAACTAAATTTGCGATTTCATAAATTCCAAATGCTCTCAAAGCACAATTTGTTGCATCAGGCTGTTTGTATGCATATGCAGAAGTTGAAAATAGGTTTAAAGATGCAACCGTTTCATCTTTTGGGTTTTCAACTGAATATAATGCGAGACCCAACATTGCGATTTTATTGTTATCTAAATCTCCAAAAATTTCTTTTATTTCCGATTCTGAAATTCCATAAAGTTTAATTAAATCAACAGATTCATCAACTATTGGTGCTAAAAGTTTTTGTGCTTGCTCTTCATTTTCAAGAGTCTTGTTTCTTATATCAGTATTATTTACAAATTCTTTAATTTGAGGTAAAGATTTTGAAACTTCTGAATTGAACTGATCCATTTGAATTTCTTTAGCACTATTAGTAGGTAATAATGAAGTTGATTTTTTACAAGATTGTATCAATAAAACACTTAATATAACTAATTTAATTCCTACTATAGCAACAATTCCCTTAGAAATTTTATTAGTCATTAATTTGTGAAAATTATTTTTCATTTTTTGTTTTTAATTTATTTTCGCCTACTCTCCAAAATATTTCTTATCTTTCCTACAAGCATTTTCGGCATACTTACTTGTCAGAAGATTGCGCTCGTAAATCTGGTCGGCAAAACAGACTAATTTGCGTCTTAGGAAGGAAGGGTTGCCGCCCTTCCTTTTTTGTTACTCAAAGTTTTAGAAATAACTTTTCCTTATCCTAAAAAACAGTCCGTATTTTTTGCGTATTTCTTATTCCGTAGGTCCGTTTTTTTTTTTTTTTGCGTGTTTAAGTGTTGATTTTCAGTTGTTTGTACTGAATTATTTTTGTTTGTTTTTCGCGTGAAAAATAAATCCGTAAAAGAAAAATTTCAAATCCGTATGTAAATAAATAGATTTCCGTAGTAGTAATTAGGTAAAAAATTGTCTTCTATTTAAAATGACGATAGGGATAACTCTAAAATCCAAGATGTTAATTTTGGAATTCTTTTCTATTGAGTGCATTATTTTTAGAAAGTTCAATCAATTCTTTTTTGTTTTTACAATTTAGTTTTCTAAAAATATTGGATGCATGTTTGCTAACAGTAGATTCAGAAATGAATAAATTTTCAGCAAGTGTTTTGTAACTTTCATTATTTATTATTCCATTCATGATTTCCACTTCACGATCGGTTAATTTTGAATTGTTACTTAAAAAGCTAAGCTCTTCTTTATTTTGTATTAGAGTAGAATCCACATTTGAAAATGCATTATCTTGAATCATATTAATATGAACAACTCTCTTAGCTTTTAATTTCTTATAACGTTTTATTCTTCTTATTTTAAAATATAGAAAAGAAGCTGTAGCACCGATTATTAATGAGGTAAGTATACAGAGTGCATTTTCCAGTACAAAAATCATCCAGCTTTAAGTTTATGTTTTCAAAAAAGCAAATCTAAATAAAAATACGTTAGTTGGTTCATTGTTAGTTAAAAACACGTGTGAACACGCATACGAATTAGGTGTGTTGTATACGTGCGCTCAATTGACTTTACACCATTTTACATTGAATAATAATCATTGAAAGTTTAAGATATCTTACTCCAATTTGGTTTCTCCTCTAAAATCAAAATGATGTAAGTTGTTCTTTAGCCATTAGATTTTAATCGTTACTTATTCTTTCTAAATGAATAAGTAACCTCGTTCCATCATAAAAACGGTAGTCATATTCAATAATGCCTAAATCTTTGTTAAAAATAAATGTTAATTTGTTTTCACCTAATCTACTATGAATACCAATTGCTTCAATTTTCCAACAGTTAGGTATTATTTCACCATTCAATAGAAAGGTATCCTTTAATACTACTTTGAATTTAGAATTAACAACTCCTTTAAATTCTCCTCTCTTTGGAATACCTCCTAAAATGGTTAAGGTAGAATTCCATACACTATCGATAAAGAGTTTTTTAAATTTTACTTCTGGAAATGGAGCGATCTGACAATAAATGTATTGATTAGAACGGGGTGGATGTAGCCAAATGAAATTTTCATTTTCAAAAAGGCCTGTGACCTCCTTTTTTGTCCACTGCCAAGGCTGATATTTTTCCATCCTTTTTCTCCAACCAATAATAGGATTCACAAATGTTTTTAATCCAATTGTATCAGGAAAATAAGAATACTCTATAGCTTGTTGTTTTTCATCGATTTTCCATTTTGTATTTAATTTTTTCAGGATTAAATGCTCATTTGTTTTTGTGTTATTTGTGGAGATGAATTCACATTTATAGTGATAAACAAAATTCTTAAAGTTCAATGAATCATTGTTTTGTGCGAAATTTTGATTGTAATAGATGAGTAATATATAAAATAATAAAAGTATTTTTTTCATGACTTTGTAAATTGATTCAATTCATTACGAGATTTTACTCCAATTTGGTTTTTCCTTTAAAATCGAAATGATTTTATGACGAATAACTTCAAGTTCCATAATGGTGAATAAATAACATTAAAATCAAGTGTAATCAATAATTTATTTTTCTAATCATTCAAATAAATTTTCTTTTTTTCTTTATTTGAAGAAAAATCAATAATACCTTGATAATTTGTGGATTTTAATTTATCAAAAACTTGATTGATACTAACACCACTACAATAACTAGTAGGATCATATAATTCTTTAAAAATTATTTTCTGAACAAAGCAATTTGTATCATAATTTAAATTATCGAGAAATAATATCGCTCGGACTGAAGTATCTATACTATTATTGATACTTAAAAATACTTCTGGTCTATTACTTGATTTTGAGTAATTAGCTATTGAAGTATACTTATAGGGCAAGCTTACTACTTTGTTTGATACTATATTTTCTGTTAAGCTTCCGTTTTTAGCTTCCAAATATGAAATAGCCAAATTATTTATGGAATCATTTCCTTCAATATAAATATTATATAGTACAGGTGAGTGGTGCCCACCAAATTTATCTAAACAAGAAGAAAACAAAAAAGTTATTCCTACTAACCCGAACAAAATTGATAATATTTTTTTTTTAGAATTTTTGTACGCCATATTCAATGTAAAATGTTAATTTATCGTTTCTCCAATATGGCCTATATCCATTTTCAGTACTTGAAGTATATCCATTGTCTTGAATATAAGGCCATTTATTTGTTCTTATTGCTCCTTCTGCTAAAGTATAACTTTTTTTAAATATTTTCATAACGACTTGCCAATTCCAATATTCATATTTTGATCCTATAGAAACAACCCAATGGGACATGTTTTCAACCAAACAAATAGCAGGTAAATTAGTACTCCTCATGTGGTCATGGGCATCAAATACATAACTTAACCCATATTTTCCTTTGATAGCATTTTTACTAGCTTTAGTACCAATTAAAATTGGTTTAACACTATTTTACATTGAATATTATCATAGAAAATTTTAAGATATCTTACTCCAATTTGGCTTCTCCTTTAAAATCGAAATGATTTTCTGACGAATAATTTTATTTTCAGGTAACTCTAAATTAGGGTCTTTTTGTAATATTTCGCGTGCTTTTTCTCTTGTTGTAACCACCAAATGATTGTCTTTAACCAAATCTGCAATTTTTAAATCGAGAATTCCGCTTTGTTGTGTACCCATAATATCACCTGGACCACGTAGTTCTAGATCGACTTCTGCGATTTCAAAACCATCTTGTGTGCGAACCATCGTTGCCATACGTTTTTTGCTTTCTTTGGAAAGTTTGTCCTTGGTCATCAAGATACAATAGGATTTTTCAGATCCACGACCAACACGACCACGCAATTGATGTAATTGGGATAAGCCAAAACGTTCCGCACTTTCGATAATCATTATGGATGCATTTGGGACATTGACACCAACTTCGATCACGGTAGTAGCGACCATGATTTGTGTATGACCTTCAATAAATTGGCGCATTTCAAAATCTTTGGCTTCCGGTTTCATTTGACCATGAACGATACTCACGTGGTATTGGGGTCTTGGGAATGCACGGGTAACAGATTCATACCCTTCCATTAAATTATGGTAATCCAAGGATTCAGATTCATTGATCAAAGGAAAAACAATATACACTTGTCTGCCTTTCGCAATTTCATTCCGCATAAAACCAAAAATACGCGAACGATCCCCTTCAAAACGGTGTTCCGTCGTAATTGGTTTTCTTCCGGGTGGTAATTCATCGATCACCGAAACATCCAAATCACCATAAACCGTCATTGCTAAGGTTCGAGGAATTGGAGTTGCTGTCATGACTAATATATGTGGCGGTGTTTCACTTTTTCCCCATAAACGGGAGCGTTGAGCTACCCCAAAACGATGTTGTTCATCGATGACAACCAATCCAAGTTTGGTGAATTTGACATTATCTTCTAATAATGCATGAGTTCCAACCAAGATGTGCGCTTCGCCGGTTTCTAATTCTTGATGAATTACTTTACGGGCAGATTTTCGAACCGAACCTGTCAATTTTTGAACCTTGATTGGTAAGTTTTTTACCAAGTCGGAGATGGTTTCAAAATGTTGTTGCGCTAAAATTTCAGTGGGCGCCATGATGGCTGCTTGATAACCATTTCCGACTGCCATGAGCATGCATAACAATGCGACCAATGTTTTACCAGAACCAACATCTCCTTGAAGCAAGCGATTCATGTGGTGACCACTTTTGATATCGTGACGAATTTCTCGTATTACTCTTTTTTGGGCATTTGTTAGTGGAAATGGGAGGTGATGTTCATAGAAATCCATGAAAATACTTCCGACTTCAGCAAAGACATTTCCTTTGTTTTTTTGTAACGCAATTTGTTTACGAAGTAATAATTCAAGTTGTAAAAAGAATAATTCCTCAAATTTTAGTCTGTATTTTGCCGCTTCTGCAAGTTCTAAGTTTTGAGGGTAATGTATTTGTTTAATGGCTGTTTCGCGGGGAAGTAGATGCAATTCTTGAATAATTTCAGGAGAAAGATTCTCGGGAATGTGATTATTCAGTTGTATCACTAACGCGCTTGTCAGTTTTTCAATTCCTTTGGAATGTAACCCTTTTGCAGCTAATTTTTCGGTCGAAGAATAGATAGCTTTTAATCCTTTTCGTGGGTCTGCTTGTTGGATTGGTATGATTTCTGGATGAGGTATGCTGTAATTGTTTCCAAATATTTTGGGTTTACCATAAACCTGATAAACTGCATTTAATTGAAGGGTTGGTTTTACCCATTTAATACCCTGAAACCATACCAAGTCAATGATGCCAGTATTGTCCTCAAATTTTACATTCAATCGTCGTTGTTTTCCTAGTCCAACTTCTTCGATTCGTATAATTTTCCCTGTTAGTTGAACAAATCCTTCGGATTGTGGTAATTCAGAAACTTTATTATAGTAGGAGCGATCGACATACCGAAAAGGGTAGTAGTCCAATAAATCGCCAAAGGTTTTGATGTTAATTTCTTTACGTAGGATTTCTGCACGTTGTGGACCAACACCTTTGAGGAATTCAATGGGAGTTTGCAGAAATTCAGACATTTTTTATTTCAAACACTTAAAATAATCAAAGGGTTCTAAGCAATCCAAACATTGGTAATGTGCTTTACA
>CANGOA010000143.1 GCA_947455255.1 Flavobacteriia bacterium
GTAAATCAAACTGCATGTTCTGGAACTTCGGTAAGTTTTACAACAACAGTTACTGGTACAGGACTTTCATACCAATGGCGAAAAGGAAATACGAATCTTACAAATACAGGTAACGTCTCAGGTGCTTTAACAAATACCTTAACCATTAATCCTGCAGTTATTGCAGACTCAGCTTCCAATTATTACTTAGTAGATTCTGGAACTTGTTCACCAAACGACACATCAAATTTGGTTTCTCTAAAAATTAATACTTTACCTGTAATTACGTTAGAACCTGTAAATCAAACTGCATGTTCTGGAACTTCGGTAAGTTTTACAACAACAGTTACTGGTACAGGACTTTCATTCCAATGGAGAAAAGGTAATACAAACCTTACAAATACAGGAAATGTTACAGGTGCTTTAACTAACACTTTAACAATCAATCCTGCAGTAATTTCTGACACTGCTTCCAACTATTACCTAGTAGTTTCTGGAACATGTACACCAAATGATACATCAAATGTTGTTTCCTTAAAAATAAATTCGTTACCTATAATTTCTTTAGAACCCGAGAATCAAACGGCCTGTTCAGGAACTTCAGTAAGTTTCAATACAATCGCTTCAGGATCTGGTCTTACTTACCAATGGAGAAAAGGAAGTACGAATCTTACAAATACTGGGAACATTTCAGGTGTTTTAACTAATGCGTTGACCTTCAATTATATATCAACTTCTGATTCATCCTCTAGTTACAATGTGATTGTTTCAGGAACATGTTTACCTGCCGATACATCAAAGTATGTTTCTTTAGTGGTTAACGAAATTCCTATCGCTGTGGCAACAAGTGTGTATCCAGTCGCAACAGGGGATACTATTTTTCTCTTTGCGGACACTGTAATTGGAGCTATTTACGCATGGAAAGGTCCAAATAATTTTTCATCCTCGTTACAAAGACCTATTATACTTTCTGCAGCTAGTCTAAATTCGGGTAGTTATATCTTACATGTAACAAAAAATGCATGCTCATCCTTAGGGGATACAACAGAGGTAATGGTTATGACTGTCTTGAAAATCCATGTTGATTTAAGTGTAATTAAAACAGCAAGTTCCATCTTCCCATTTAAAGGGAAAAACATGGTCTTTACCATTGTTGCAACAAACAACAGTGATAACGATGCAAATGGCGTAAAGGTAACCGAAAAACTTAATAGTGGTTTTACTTATATTTCTTCTAACGTGACTGCAGGAACTTTTAACCCAATTACAGGCGAATGGAATATTGGTACACTCGCAAAAGGAAAAAGTGAAATAATGACAATTACCGTACTAGTAAATAGAACAGGGATCTACAAAAACTCTGTTACCATTACTGGAAATGAAAGCGATACTCTCACAACTAATAATATATCATCAAGCGATCCATCCCCTACAGATTTCTTGATCCCGGAAGGGTTTTCACCTAACGGTGATGGTATCAACGATTTATTCGTAATCAGAGGAATTCTGAATTACCCTAATAATTCGCTTGAGATCTATAACCGTTGGGGTGGAAAGGTGTATAAATGTGCTCCTTATAAAAATACCTGGGATGGCACAAACGAGATGGAAGGCGTTGGAGGACACGAGTTACCTTCTGGAACGTATTTCTACCTATTGAATTTAGGAGATGACTCAACCGTGCTTAAAGGAACAATTTACTTAACGCGTTAAAATCCAATAACACTAATTCATACATAAATCACTTTAAAGTTTATGAAAAATCTAAAAAACACAATTCAAATGAAACTCAAAATACCGGTAGTAGCATCGATGTTACTGCTATCGAGTTTGACTCTTCAAGCACAACAATCCCCAATGTTTACGCACTACATGTATAATACCTTGGTTGTAAATCCAGCGTACGCAGGTAGTAGAGATGCATTGACAGTTACTGCATTGGGTCGTACACAATGGGTCAATTTCACAGGCGCTCCAACGACGGAATCTTTTACAATACATGCACCGCTTAATCATCAACCTGTAGGTGTTGGACTAGCAGTTTTGAATGATAAAATCGGACCGGTAAATAACACATCTATCATCGCTGACTTAGCGTTTAAGGTAAAGCTAAATGGTAATTCCAAATTAGCCATCGGAATGAGCATTGGTGTCAATCTACTTCAGGCGCATTTAAACACCTTACAATTGGATCAACAAGCAGACCCATCCTTCCAATACAATGTGAAAAATAGAGTGACTCCAAATTATGGTTTAGGAATTTACTACGCGAGAGAACGTTTTTATGCAGGAGTTTCTTGTCCTAATTTAATTGAAAACAACTTTTTCTCATCTAATCCAAGTGTTGGAACAACTTTAGTTGCGAAAGACCAACGACATTACTTTTTTATCGCTGGTGCAGTTATGAATATTTCTGAAAACCTTGCTTTTAAACCAACAACCTTAATAAAAGCAACAGCTGGAGCTCCTTTGCAAATGGATTTAACCGCTGCTTTTATTTTACGAAAAAGAGTGACGATTGGTGCAATGTTTCGTAACAATGATGCACTTGGAGTATTACTTGGATTGGATGTCCTCTCAAACCTTCATATTGGATATTCCTACGATTGGTCTTCGGGCATCCGAACATTTACCTACAACCAAGGTAGTCACGAACTAATGATGCGCTATGATTTTCTATCCATGAGCCATAAACAAATACATTCCCCACGTTATTTCTAACCTATCTGCTCTTATATAGCAACTAAATATTTAAAATTATGAAACGATTTATTACAATGTTTTGTGCAATTGTAGCTCTCAACTTGAACATCAAAGCGCAAGATATAACTCAAAATGAAGAAGAAGGAGATAAATACCTTTTTCGTTACGATTACCACGAAGCGATTGAATCTTATGTACAAGCAAAGTATTTAACCTCTTCAGGATTAAGAAATTTGGCGAATAGTTATACTAAACTAAATAATTACAGAAAAGCGGAAGAAACTTTCGCCTTGTTGTGTAATTCCAAGTATGAATTACTGCCAGAAGATTATTACCAATATGCGATGGCACTCAAAATAAACGGTAAACTACTTGAATCCAAAAGTTGGTTTGCAAAATTTCAACTGTTGAAACCAAATGATCTTCGAGCAATCAGTTTTGCAAATAACGCTTATAAATTAGATAATCTTAAAAAAGATTCTGGGCGCTTTCAAATTATCCCTATGGAATTGAATACCAATGTAGAAGATTTTGGTACAGCTTACTATTTAGATAAAATTGTTTTTGCATCGACCAGATCAAATGAGTCTATGATTAATCGTAAAGACAATCGTACAAATCAACCATACCTAGATTTATACGTTTCAAAAATTGAAAACAAGCAACTATCAACTCCCGAACTTTTTAGTAATTCAATCAACGAACGCTACAATGTCGGTCCCGCAAGTTTCAACAAAGATGGAACAATCATGGCGTTCACACGAAATAAACACAGAGACCATGGTGCAGATCATGTTGTTGAACTTCAAATATATTTCAGCACTTACAAGGGTGGGAACTGGTCAACTCCAGAACCGTTTATACATAACAATCCAGCCTATTCGGTTGGACAACCTTTCCTTACTTGGGATGGAAAAACCATGTATTTTACCAGCGATATGCCTGGAGGATATGGTAGTTCAGACTTATATAAAACCACTAAAAATGAGCAAAATGAATGGTCCAAACCTCAAAACTTGGGGAATAAAATCAACACGGAAGGAGATGAAATGTTTCCTTTTTACCAAGAATTGAATGAAGTCTTTTTGTTTGCGTCGACTGGTCATTACGGCTTTGGTGGATTAGATGTATTCATGTGTCGACTAAGCAATGATAAAGTAGGGGTAGTGTCAAACGTTGGATACCCATTAAATTCACTAGAAGATGATTACGCCTTGATTTTAAATGATTCACTAACACATGGATACTTTTCATCGAATCGAAACGAAGGAAATTTTGACCATATTTTCGGGGTAAATGTTATACAAAAATTAGACGCTGGAAAGAAAATTATCGGTGTTTCTAAAGATTATACAGGGAAATACATTCCGAATGCACACATTGTTTTAAAAAATGAAAATGGTCAAGTAAGAGATACACTTACCTCTAATAAATTGGGAGAATATGCTTTTTTAGTTCCTTCTAATCAAAAGTTTCATTTAGTAGGTATGAAAAAAAACTACGGTGATGGACATAGAGAAGCGAGTACATATGTGACAGAAACAGATGTATACGCAGATTTAGTCATGTTAGATAAATCAACAATCGATACTTCGAAATTAAAAGTCGGAAACGATTTAGCTAAAATATCGTTCAAAGGAAACCTTAACAAGGATATAGCCTATTTTGACTTCGATAAATTCGATATTCGTCCAGATGCTGCTTTAGAATTAGATAAAATTGTTACCATTATGAATGCTTATCCTAAGTTGGTGATTCAACTGAGTTCCTACACGGATTGTAGCGCTTCGAAAGAATATAACCAAACTCTTTCTGTGAAAAGAGCAAAATCTTCCTTAGCATACATTCAACAAAGAGTTACAAATCCATCCAGAATTACTGGTAATGGATACGGTGAAACAAAACTTAGAAATGACTGTGACTGTCAAATTGCGGCTTATAAAGGGTGTACGGATGCTCAAAACCAACTCAATCGTAGAACAGAGTTTATCATCTTAAAAAACAATTAATTAATTACTAACGCTCAAGATTCCAGAGGAATCACAAATAGCTATCATGAAAAAATCAATCTTCACCATCGCAGCTTTTATCGCGTTATCTTTTTCTGGTTCAACACAAGATAAATACTTTGACTTCAACAACGATAGAACCGACTACCGTGAAAGATTAATGTTCGGGCCGAAAATAGGACTGAATCTATCTAATGTATATGATTCTAAAGGTGAACAATTTAATGCAGATCCAAAAATCGGATTAGCAATTGGAGGATTTGTTGCCATACCTTTAGGTAAATACATCGGAATTCAACCAGAACTCTTAATTTCTCAAAAAGGATTTAAGGCAAAAGGAATTTTATTATTGAGTTCTTATCAACTTAAAAGAACAACAACTTACATCGATGTTCCTATATTATTTGCTTTTAAACCTTCAGAGTTTATCACATTATTTGCAGGACCTCAATATTCATATTTGATAAAACAAAAAGATGTTTACGCTACCGGAACGACCACTATTCAACAACAAACAGCTTTCGAAAATGATAACCTAAGGAAAAGTACGCTGTGTGTGATTTTAGGGGCAGATATGACTTTAAAAAGAACCGTACTTGGTGCAAGAGCAGGGTGGGACATACAAAACAATAATGGAAACGGTACGTCTTCCATTCCGAGATATAAAAATGCATGGTATCAACTAACAATTGGATATAGATTTTAATTCATCTAAAAAAAAAGTAAATTATGAAAAACAGTACAAAAATTGCCGTATTACTAATTTTAATAGTAGTTCTAGTTTTATTCTCAATGCAAAGTTGTCAAAAATACCAAGATGGACCAATGCTAAGTCTTAGAACAAGAACGGAACGAGTTGCCAATCAATGGGTCGTTGATAATTATAAAATTAACGGATCAGATTATACCTCTTTGTTATCGAGTTATAACGAAACATTCTCAAAAAATGGAGCCTATGCTTACTCTTGGAGCTTGTTTAGCGGTGCTGGTACCTGGAAATTCCAACATAATGACATGGAAATACTACTTACTGGTAATGATAACCAATCTTCACGTACATTATTCATTTTAAAATTGGAAGAAAAATCATTCTGGTATTATTATACCAAAGATGGTGATAGACACGAATGTAATATGATTCAAAAATAAAACCATGAAAAAAATATACATTTTTAGCCTATTAACAGTATTTTACACATTTACTGCAAATTCTCAAAGAAAACAATTCTCTGGAGAACAATACGGACATGTTTTAAACGTTGGATTTGGAAATGGTTACTTTAGTTACGTTGGCCATTCCATTCCTGTACTTCATGCAAACTACGAGTTTCAGGTTGCTCGTAATTTTACGCTAGCCCCTTTTATTACGTTTTATTCTTACTCCAACTACCAGTATTGGGGAAATGCTCAAAATCCGTATAAAAACTACTATTATAGACAGTCGGTTATTCCAATCGGATTGAAGGGTTCGTTCTATTTAGATGATTTATTTAGCGCAGGTGATAATTGGGATTTTTACATGGCTGGTTCTTTAGGGGTTGCACTCAGAACTACAACGTGGGATGATGGATATATGGGAAATCGTTCCATTAGTCATGGTACAAGCGGAGTTTATCTAGATGGTCACTTAGGTGTTGAATACCATATAAATCAAAAAATTGGAGCGTTAATAGATCTGTCAACGGGTATATCCACGTTCTGTTTAGCAATTCACTTATAAATCAATTTAAATTATTATGATTATGAATAAAAAAATAAAACTACCAAAAACCGCAGTGGAATTAGATTTCATTGGCTTAGATATAGATGCAGATAAAACAGGAACAGACACAAGTGCTGACCATACGCAACTATACACAAATGAACAACAGCGTTTCGATAAACCAAATCGCGAAACAAACCCAGACCAAACAGGAATGGATACAAATGCAGATTTTACAACACAAGAATCTTTTAATGTTGAAAATTTACAATAATGAGTAATTTACTTTACACTTTTGCAGTTGTTCTAATCATCATTTGGGCGATTGGTTTTCTAGGGTTTAATATCGGTGGATTAATTCATGCTTTGCTTGTGATTGCGCTGATTGCAATTATTCTTCGTGTTATCCGAGGAAAACCATAACTAAAACATGTAAAAAAATTTAAACACATAATTCTCATAACTGTATAAAATTCTATTTAAAATGAGAAATGTATTATATTCCATCGCTGTTATTTTCATTATCAGTTGGGTTATCAGTTTTTTAGAATTCACTATCGGTGGATTGCTGTTTTTACTACTGGTTATTGCTGTACTAGCAATTATTCGACGTTTCATCCGAGGGGAATTTTAAGTATTTAATGATCAATAAACTACCCTTTTATAGTAAAATCGCATATATTTTCGTTGGTCTTTACGCATTTATTTTTCTATTAATTCTTGGGAAAGAAATATTTATCCCAATCATTTATGCTACGATTGGAGCGATACTTTTAACCTCAGTTCGATTATTAACAATTTGATTGTCAGTAAAATAGTTTGAAATTAGAAAAGTAAGTGAAATACATTTAGTATCTTTAATGTGTTCAATATTAATGATTTAAACTATTTTTATGTATTTCACTCAAGATAAAATTACCGA
>CANGOA010000144.1 GCA_947455255.1 Flavobacteriia bacterium
AGATTATATTAATAAAGATAAGGCAATGGATTTCATTGCGTCTCAGTCTGATTTTTCAGATTTGTTAGCAACCCATATAGTTTTAGATTACCTTCCTGAAAATTCGACTCTACACCTTGCGAATAGTTCAGTAGTAAGATATGCTCAATTATTCGATCCTATAAAGTCAATAACTACTTTTTGTAACCGTGGAACAAGCGGAATTGATGGAAGTACAAGTACAGCCAGTGGAGCAGCTTACATGCAGAAAGAGGTGTGTAACACTTTGATTACAGGAGATATATCTTTCTTTTATGATAGTAACGCTTTCTTTCAGCGATTAGAATTAGGGAATCTTCGTATTTTCTTGATTAACAACGATGGAGGAGGAATTTTTAAAATTATTCCTGGACCTGATACCACAGAAGAATTGAATGATTTTTTTGTTTTCAATCATGGTTATTCCGCTGAATATATTTGTAAAGCCTTTGGAGTACACTATTATGCTGCTAAATCTGTCATAGATATCGATCAACAAATGGAGGATTTCTATAAGTTTTCATCCAATAACAAACCTAAATTAATGGAGATATTTACAGATTCTTCCTTAAATGACAGCGTGTTAAAGCAATATTTTGCTGCTTTATCTTAAATTTGACCTAAATTAACCAAAAATTATGAGTGATTATTTTTCAATTTTATTTACCGGAACAGGTGTTTTTTATTTGGTTGTACTTTCATTATTAGAGATTGTACTTGGAATCGATAACATCATTTTTATCTCTATAGTAACCGATAAATTACCTGCAGAAAAGAAGCGTAAAGCAAGAAATACCGGTTTGGTGTTAGCATTAATCGTGCGATTGTTTTTGCTATCAATTGTTAGTATGATCATGGGGATGACGGAAGAGTTATTTGTCGTTTTTGGGAAGAAAATTACAGGTCAGAGTTTAGTTTTGTTGGTTGGTGGATTGTTTTTAATTTACAAATCAACTTCAGAAATGCATAGCACCATCAAAGGAAATCACGAAGATGATGTAAAGGTAAAATCGAAATTGTCGGCTGTTATTCTTCAAATTGTGATGATTGATATCGTTTTTAGTTTTGATTCTGTGATAACAGCAATTGGAATGACGAATGAAATAGGGAAGGGTGGTCATGGTAACCCGATGGTAATCATATTTGGAGCAGTAATTATTTCTATGATAATCATGTTGATTTTTGCCAAATCGATTTCCGATTTTATCAATCAACGCCCTACAATCAAGATGATTGCGTTAGCATTTTTAGTAACCGTAGGGATTATACTTATAGCTGAAGCGTTTGGGGAAGAAGTTCCAAAAGGGTACATTTATTTCGCAATGGTTTATTCATTAATTGTTGAGTTTATCAATATTAAGATGCGTAAGAACAAAGGAATTAAAGAGTGACATATAGGAGTTACGAGTTACGAGAAAAGAGTGACGATGAAGGTTTTTAATTTTTTAGTTTTAGCAGTTATTTTATTATGTTCATTTTCGGATGAAGAAAAAGAAGTTCGTTTGCAACGTAAAGATTGTGAATTACTTCGTGATATGCTGGTTCGTAAAGAAGGTCGTTTAGACATACACGTACCCAATGACACCGTTGCTTTAGCGTTTGAGAATTTATATGCAGGATTGGATGTAGAGTTACCTTTCATCGAGTTATACCGTCAATTTGGGAAAGCTATTTCGACTATTCAGTGTGGTCATACTAAATTATGGCCTTCTGGTCGTGTGTATGGAGAATGGAACAACGAACGTATGTCCTTACCTTGTGATTATGTATTGATTGGAAAGAAATTGTTTGTTACCGATTTAGTAAAGGAGGATAAGAAAAAAGTAAATTTCGGTAAACGCAAAAGTCAACAAAAAAATCTTTCGAAAAACTCAGAAATTATTTCCATTGATGGAGAAACGGTTCCTGATATGATGAATAAAATTGGAGATTTTATTTCGTCCGATGAAAATGGAATAGATTTTAAATATGCTAACTCTACTCATTTGTTTGAGTTTTTTAGAAATGTTGCCTATCGAGATCGTAAAGATTCTGTAGAAGTTGTATATTCTGCTAAAAGAGATACGACAAGTATTTATTTGTATACAGGTTATCCTCCCATTTTTTCCATCAAAAAAAGATTGGAAAAATTAGAAACACAACAAAAGAAAGATCTGAAGAACATCGGTAAATATTCGGTGGTAAAAAGTAAATATGCTTATTTTAAATTTGTTTCTTTTTACGATTGCAAAGGGCCTAAATATGAGAAATTCTTAGAGAAATCATTTAAAGACATTGAAAAAAAAGAGATTAAAAAGTTGATTGTCGATGTCCGTGGAAATGGCGGAGGACAACTACAATCTTCTTTCATGAAATATATTGTTGGAAGTAATAAATTCTTGGGTAAATATGAATTCAATAAAACCTTCAAAAGATTTACAAATAGATATTTAAGAAAACGTACTGAACTCTATAGAAACTACAAAAAGTCGAGTCGTATCATCAGGCGTTTCAAAAGAAAACATCCAGCATATGATAGTGAATTGTACACGGGATATGTGGATGAGGATTTGATTTTTGAAGGGGATATTATTGTACTAACGGATGAAGGAACCTTTTCTGCAGCGTCTTTGTTAGCATGCCATTTAAAAACTTTAGGTAAAGCAAAAATTGTTGGTCAACCTGCAGGTGGAAGTTTCTTTTGTGGAAATTCAGGAGGATTAGAAATGGTGTTGCCCTATACCAAATTTAGCGTGATGATTAATCCTTTTACTTTTTGGTCACAATTACCTTTACAAGAAGATCCACAGGCAATTAAACAACCAGATATGTTTATCGAACCAATAAATCCTAAAATGGGAAAGAAGGATGAATGGTATATCACTAAGGCTATTCAAGGATTTTTTATCGGAAAATAGTTGATAATAAAAACAGCTTTTTCTTCGTTCAATATCTGTATAAACTAAAATAATTGTTGAATTGCAAGAACTGTTTTCCAATTTCGAGTAGTTGCTTTTGTTTTGAATGTTTTTTCAATGAATGTATTTGAAAATTTTGTGTCGCTATATTTTAAGTCGCAAACTAAGTAAAATTCTTTCCCTAATATTTTGTATTCATCGTTGAACCCATTGATTTGATTTACTTCATTAATAGCCTCCTTTGTGGGAGTGTCTTCTAGTAAAGTTAAATGGAGGTGGTTTATTTTGTGTATGTCCTTGTAAGGACTGTTTTCTATAATATTATTCCATTCTTGTTTGGTACGAAGTATTGAATGGATGGTTAATGAAAAAGCGTTTTTAATTCCTTGATGAATGATTTCTTGTAAATAAGTTGCATTATGAGGTGTTTCAAATGCGATGTTACCACTTTGAATGTAGGTTCTTGGATTTTCTAATGATAAGGAATGAAAAAGTGCCTTAAGATCATCCATTTTAATTCGGTTATTGCCTCCAACATTAATTCCTTTCAATAAACAAATATAGGTTTGCATACTATATATTTAAACGAGTTCTAATAAAGCTTTTTTAGTTCCTATCGTCCGCGTGATATAGTCTTTTTCTAGTTTTGGACTTCGTGCGGGAGAATATTCACGACCATAAAAGATAATTTGTAAGTGCAATTTGTTCCAACTTTCTTTAGGGAATGCTTTTTTAGCATCTTTTTCAGTTTCGACAACATTTTTACCACTCGTAATTCCCCAACGTGTCAACAATCGATGAATATGAGTATCCACAGGGAACATAGGATGGCCAAATGCTTGTGACATTACAACAGAAGCTGTTTTGTGTCCAACACCAGGTAATTCCTCTAATAAAACTAAATCTTCAGGAACTTCACCTTGGTATTTATCTAGTAAAATTTGAGACAAGGTAAAAATTGCATACGCTTTTTTTGGTGAAAGTCCACATGGTCGAATGATTTGTTGAATTTCCCCGATACTTAATTTAACCATGTCCCAAGGGTTATCTGCTTTGTTAAATAATATAGGTGTGATTTTATTTACTCGCTCATCGGTACATTGAGCGGATAGTAGTACAGCAATTAGTAAGGTGTAGGAACTTGTATGGTTGAGAGGAACAGGTGTAGTAGGATAACATTTTTCTAACTCTGTTAAAATATACTGTGCTTTTTCTTTTTTAGTCATAGAATAAAGATATATTTTTAAAGAATGGAAAACAATATCATCTACCCATTTTATCGGAAGTTAGGCAATAACCGCTCTTTTTATAAGGTGTTGAACAATCGCCAATTTGAAGAGATACAGGTAATTGGGTCGAAAATTCATCATTATTTTCATACTGCAAAACAGTACCCAGAAATATTATTTATACAAGATTTAATATCTTATACACATTTAGGTATTTTTGAATTTTCAGAATTAGAGTGGGAAAACTTAAATAAATAAAAAGAGGAGATAACTCCTCATTTTATTTATTTATTTATTTATTTTTTTGATTAGCTTTTTAAACAAGGATTCTTTTCTGTCAATTCTTACATTAGAACCTTCACCATAACCATATCCATAACCGTAGCCGTATCCAAAGTTATTATTGTAATCAGAACAGTTTATTAATATTGCCATATTTTTCAATTTATTTTCTTTGTATAGGTTATATGGAATATTAAGTAATCGTTTATCAATAAAGTTAGCTCTAGATACATAAACGAACATATCGGCATATTCGTTTAAAAGTAATGTATCAGCTACCATTCCAACTGGTGCAGTATCTACTATTACATAATCATATTTTTCTTTTATTTCAGTAAACAAATCTTTCACTCTTGAAGTCATTAATAGTTCAGCAGGATTAGGAGGAATGGGTCCAGATGGAATAATATCAATATGTTCAAACTCTGAGACATTTAAAGTAATATCTGAAATTTTCAGTTTATCATCAACAATGTAATTTGTAACACCCTGATTAGAATTTATATCTAAATATTCTAAAAGTTTGGGAGCTCTTAAATCCATACCCATTAATAATACTTTTTTACCTGTTAAACTTAGTGTTGAAGCTAAGTTAAGAGCAATAAATGATTTACCCTCATTACTAATTGTAGATGTAACAAAAATGGTTTTTGTTACCCCTTCTCTAGCTGGAGATAAGAAATTTATATTTGTACGTAATAGTCTAAAGGCTTCAGCAACACTTGTTCTAGCTCCTTTTTTAACAACTAATTTTGAATTTTCATTAGATAGAGGAATATCTCCTATGTAAGGAAGTCCTAATGCTAGTACATCATTTTTACCGTTGATTTTACTATCGAAAAGTGACAAAAGAATTATTAAAGTAAATGGAATTAATAAACCTATAAAGAACGCAGCCACAATTGTCATTCTTTTATTTGGTGAAATAGCATCACCATTACTATATGCCTCATCTAAAACTTTAGTGTTAGATATTGTTACAGCCATTGAAATTGCAGTTTCTTCTCTTTTTTGAAGAAGATATAAGTATAGAGTTTCTTTTATTTGCTGTTGACGTTGAATGTTTCTAAATTCTCGTTCGTATTTTGGAACTGAAGCGATTTTAGAATTCATTCTTCCTTCTTGTTTTGTTAATTCCTTTTCTTGAATTTTTAAAGAAGATTTTAAATTTTGAATACCTTCTTTAATTGTTTTTCTAAAACTTATAATTTGATTTTCAATATTATTAACAACAGGATTTTTAGTTGTAGAATTTCTTGATAATCGGTTTCTTTCTATTACTAATGTGTTGTATGTTTGTATTATTTCAGTTAAAGAATTATCTGAAATACCTAGATTAGTTGGTATTAATTCGTCAATATTATTATGTTTTTTTAAATAATCTAAAACAAAATCTGCTAAATAAAGTTGGGTATTAATTTCAATTATATTTCGTTCATTTTGAGAGTTGTTTTCAAAAAAAGTTTCAGCTTCAGTTGTAACATTTACTAGTTTATGTTTTGCTTTGAAACTTTCAGCATTAGATTCAACTTCAGATAATTCTTTAGTAATTATTTGCAAACGGTCATCAATAAATTGAGTTGTGTTGATAGAAACTTGATTCTTATCTTCAATAGCATCTAATTTATATTGTGAAATTAACGTGTTAATAACATCTTCAATTTTGTTTTTGTCATTATCCTTTAAAGCAATTTGAATAGCGTCAGATAATTTATTTATCGGAAAGATTTGAATAGTAGAGCGATAACCATCGGCAATATTGAAAACAGGATATATTCGCACCTGTATATCTTTATTTATTAAATGTTTTGTGTAATTATTAGGAGTTAATATAAATGTACCAAATGCTAATTCAATTGAAGTTCCAAATTTTCGTTTTCCAATTTCATGTTTTTCATCATCTTTTAAAATAAATTCATTTGAAGATAGAGGAGAAATATAAAAAACAGCTTCTTTACTATCAACTGAAGATTTACCTAATGGAAAATTAATGTTTAAAGGAGGATTTTTGTAACTTTCAACTTCGATAGGTCCTTTTTTTACAAAAAATTGAATATTTAAATCTAAAGCTTTCACAACCTTTGTCATTAAACTTCTAGATTTTAGGATCTCTATTTCATTGTCAATTTTCCTACCACTATTTAATACACCTAAATTTTGTATTGAAGGTAAATCGCTTAGTGATCCACCTTCTTCTTTATCTTCAATTAAAATAGTAGCACTACCTTCATATAAAGGAGTTGTAAATTTTAATTTTACATATGCTAAAGTAATAGTAATTATAGCACTTATTACAAACCATTTCCATCTGTATAGAACTTTTAAAAAAAGCTCGTTTATATTTAAATATGTTTTTTCTTTTTTGGAATGTAAATGTATGTTTTCTGACATGTTAAATTATTTAGTAATTAATACAATTGTTGTAATTAGTAATGATACAGAAGAAATTACAATACTAGCAATGTTTGGGTTAATGGATGAAGAATTAATTCGGGAACGATTAGGTTCAACGTAAATTACATCATTTTGATTTAAGTAATATACTGGAGAATTGATTAAATCTTTACTGGTAAGATCTATTCTATATTCCATCTTTTTACCATCAATTTCACGTAAAACCATTATATTACTCCTTTTACCTGTAATTGTTAAATCACCTGCTAATCCAATTGCTTCCAAAAGAGTTATTCGCTCATTAGGAATTGTATAAACTCCTGGTTTAATAACTTCACCTAAAACTGTTATTTTATAATTTACAATACGAATATTAATAGTTGGTTCCTGAATAAATTCCTTTAATTTTGATTTAATCAATACGATAGCATCAGTCCT
>CANGOA010000145.1 GCA_947455255.1 Flavobacteriia bacterium
AAATGTGTCTCGAACTGTGTATGATCACACACAGGACAAGCATCGTATTTTTTAACATGTTCCACGTGAAACTATCTCCCTAAATAAATTAATAATACTGAAATATCACTCGGTGATACCCCACTTATACGTGATGCATGACCAATAGTCACTGGTCGAATTGCATTAAATTTTTCTCTTGCCTCTAAAGATATACTAGATAATTGACTGTAATCTATATCCTCAGGAATAGCCAATTCATCCAATTTATTCATCTTTAAAGCCATATCTTGTTCTCGTTGAATATACCCTTCATATTTCATCTGAACTTCAGTCTGAATAGAAATTTCATTATGAATAGCATCTAATTGTTGAACTGCTGTTTGAATTTCAGAACTCATTTCAGAAACTAAATCTAATGTAATATTTGGTCGAACTAATAAAGTATTAGCCTTTACTTGCTGAGATAATGGTGTACTATCAACAGAAGCTAAAACAGGATTTGCAAGTTCAGGTTTAACACCTGTAGATTTTAATAGCTCTTTCAATTTTGCAACTCCTTCATTCTTTAATTCAACACGTCTTAAAGCTTCGTCATCCGCTAAACCAATAGCATGTCCTAACGGTGTTAAACGAATATCCGCATTATCTTGTCTTAATAATATACGGTATTCAGCACGACTAGTAAACATACGGTAAGGTTCTTTCGTACCTTTTGTAATCAAATCATCAATCAAAACTCCAATATATGCTTCTGAACGTGATAAAATAAATGGATCTATAAATTGAACTTTACGGGCAGCATTAATACCAGCCATTAAACCTTGACAAGCTGCTTCCTCATATCCTGTTGTACCATTAATTTGTCCTGCAAAATATAATCCTTCAACCAACTTAGTTTCAAGTGTATGTTTTAGTTGAGTAGGAGGGAAATAGTCGTATTCAATTGCATAACCAGGTCTAAACATTTTAACGTTTTCAAAACCAGGAATCGTTTTCAAAGCAGCTAATTGAACTTCCTCAGGTAAAGAAGTACTGAAACCATTCAAATAGATTTCAACCGTATTCCAACCTTCTGGTTCAATAAACAATTGATGACGATCTCGTTCAGCAAAACGATTAATCTTATCTTCAATACTTGGACAATAACGCGGACCAGAACTTTTAATAGCACCATTAAACATTGGCGAACGATCGAAACCTGTACGCAACATTTCATGTGTATCTAAATTTGTATAAGCAACATGACAAGCATGTTGTTTAGCCAAGGGTTGAGTTTGTGTAGAATAACTAAACTTAGAAGGAATGGTATCTCCATCCTGTAACTCGAATTTGGAGTAATCCAAAGAACGACCATCTAATCGGGGAGGAGTACCAGTTTTCATTCTACCAGATTCAAAACCTAGTTTAATTAAATCTTCTGTTATCCCAGTTGAAGCACTTTCAGCAGCACGACCACCACCAAATTGTTTTTCACCTAAATGAATCAAACCATTTAAGAAAGTTCCATTTGTCAAAACAACAGAATCAGAATAGATAGAAATTCCCAAACTAGTTTTAACACCAAGAATTTTACCATTCTCGACAATCAAACCAGTAGTCATATCTTGCCAAAAATCAACGTTAGGATTTCTTTCCAACATCAATCTCCATTCTTCAGCAAAACGCATACGATCATTTTGTGTTCTGGGTGACCACATAGCAGGACCCTTAGACATATTTAACATACGAAATTGAATAGCACTTAAATCACTAACAATTCCACTACCTCCACCAAGCGCATCAATCTCACGCACAATTTGACCTTTTGCTACACCACCCATGGCAGGATTACAACTCATTTGTGCAATGGTATTCATATTCATGGTAATCAACAAAACAGAGGAACCCAATTTAGCAGCAGCATTGGCTGCTTCACAACCAGCATGACCACCACCAACTACAATGACATCGTATTTTTTTAGCATTTTAAAATGTTTCACGTGGAACAAAAAGAATTATACAAAACCAATCAAACTAAGAGCTTGATTTTCTTTAGAACGCATTAACAATTCGTCCTCATCCGTTTTATCAAAATAACCACACAAATGTAAGAAACCATGAATAATAACTCGATGCAATTCATGTTCAAAAGAAACATTAAAATCAATTGCGTTTACTTTTACACGATCAATGCTAATAAAAAGATCTCCTGAAACTAAAGGAAAATTAGAATAATCAAATGTAATAATATCAGTATAATAGTCATGATCTAAATATTGTCTATTAACTTCTAATAAATAATCATCTGAACAAAAAATTAAAGTAATATCACCAACCTCTTTTTTCTCTTGAATAGCAACAGAAGAATACCAAGATGAGACAGCTGATTCTTCCAAAGAGAATTCAGATACATCTTCAAAAACTATCTCAAGCATTTTCTTTGTCAAAAGTAATAACTGCTACTTTTCCATTTTCCTCAAAATCTAAACAATCCGATAAATTTTGAATTAGGAAAATACCACGACCATTTTCTTTTTCAATATTTTCAGGTGCAGTAGGGTCTGGTAAGTTCATATAATCGAAGCCAGCACCTTCATCAGTCACTCTAAATGTAAAAGATTCATCGTCTTGGTTAACCTCAACAATAACAGATTTATCTACATTAAAAGCATTACCATGAATAATTGCATTATTAACAGCTTCAGTGACAGCAATTAATACATTTCCATATAAATCTTCATTGATATTCAAATCAGCACAAACCTTATCAATTAAGGATTCAACCAAAGAAACATTTGACAAATCAGAAGGAATAACCAGTCTTTCGATTACAGTTGTATTACTCATTTTAAATTTTATTGTAAGGTCATTCATACGAACTTCCAAAAATTATAAAAGTGTTATAAAACTTCGTTGAAATAGCTGCTTGCCTTATCCTTATAATACTTACGGTATTCAGGTTCAAGCGTACGTAATAACTCAACTTGCTTTACTTTTTGTTGGTTATACTGATTAATCGATTTAAGGTTACTAGAATTATAATTTTTTCCTGATTTAGATTCACGTTTTTCATCAAAACCACGCTCTCTTAGGGCTTCTTCACTTTCTAACAAACGTGTTAAAATATCTTTTTGACGTTTAACCAAATCTGCATTTTTATTGCGGTTAACAAGGTCTTTTTCTTGTTGTTCAAGAGACTTAATCAATGGATTTAATTGATTTCCAGCACCTTTACCATCTTTGTTCATTTCCTTACGCAATTGCTCTAATTTTTGACGTAATTGCGATTGTTGTGCAGCCATACGAGCCAACTCTTTACCTCCTAATCCTTCTAATCCATTTCCAGGCTTATCACCTGGTTTTTTACCACCTTCTTTTTGACCTTTTTCAAGCTTTTCTAACTGTTTTTTAAGCATATCCTTCATGGACTTAGCATCCATGCTTGAAGAACCCTTAGAACCAGGTTTAGGTTTATTACAAGAACCGTTACCCTCACCAGAACCCTTCATGTCTTGCTGCATTTGTTGTAGGGATTCATTCAACATCAAGGCAAGGTTGTTAATACCAGTCATGGCGAACTGCAAATTCGTTGAAATATCGCGTTTTTGGTGCTCATCAACGGCTTCAATCGCTTGATTGAAACTAGATTTAATATCATGAAGCTCTTTGTCGACAAATGAAGCAATTTTAGGTTGACGTTTAGCTAGAAATGTCAAACTATCCTCCACCATCTTCATTTCATCCATTAAAGTGCGTTGTAAACGTCCTAATTTACGATAATAAGGGTCTGTAAGGGATACTTTATCAAAAGCAGTTAATATTTCTTCCTGACGAAACGAAATGGACATCAAATTCTCTAACAAAGCGCGAGTTTTATTCATGTCTTCCCCTTGATCTTCTTTGTTTGACTCCTCTTGCTTTTTATTTAACTCATTAGCAAGTTTTTCCATTTTATTTGCTGCTTTTTGTTGATTACCAGCCGCTTTCTTCTCACTTCCTTTGTCTAAGTTCTCTTTTGCGTCTTTTAGTTCTTCTGAAATGGACTTTTTCTCTTCTTCGTTATCGCCTAATTTCATTGGATCAGTCAAAGATTCATTGAGTTTTTCCATCTCTTTCATGTCATCTTTCAACTGTTCGAATTTCTTATTTATATCCTCTTGTTTTTCAGCTGCTTTTTTATCCGAAATCTTCTCTTCTTGCACTTTTTCTTTTAAAGCTTCTTCTTCTTTAGATAATAGATTTAATTCTTTCTCGATATCATCAATTTTTTCGTTTAATTGCATCTTTTTAAGCATTTCAATACTTCGATCCAATTGTTTCTGCATATCCTCCGATTTGGACTCTAATTTGTCCATTTTTTTATCTAATTGCTCTTTATCGTCAGATTTTAATAAGTCTTCTAGTTTATTCAACAGATCCTTCAATTCATCATCCATCACTTTGTCTAATAAATCTTGAATAAGTTCTTGTTTTTCAAGCAATTCTTTATCTAACTCCGATAATTGATTTTTTTCTTCTAAACTCTCTTGTAATTGTTGTTGGGTAGACTGTAATTCGTTTTCAATGGCTTTTTGTTGCGCTTTTAACTGCTGCACTTGGTTAATCTTATTCCATTCTGATGTTTTTTCATTCATCAAGTCCTTTTTCAAACGATCTACATCCTTTTCAAACTTCTTCGTTTTGTCAAACAATTTTGTCAAGTTATCGCGAACGGTTTCCTGTTTCTGATCACGAATTTCATTCAGCGCAGCAAGAGAAGGTAATTTATAGCTAAAAACCTCTGATTTCGTAGTTTTTGATCCATTTACACCGTCATTATCAGAAACTTCAAAGTAGTATTCAATACGGTCGTTTAGATTTAAATTCTCACGTCTAAAATCAACCGCATGTGAAAATTGCATTTCTGTACCAGAAGGACTAAAAACATCCACTTTCTTAGTAATAGGCTTACTTTCCGTAGAAAAGATTGTATATACAAATTGTAATTTACGTAAACCATAATCATCTGATATTAAACCATCAAAGTAACGAATCGCATCCGAAATAGTATCTTTCTGTTCGCGGACTTGAATAAATGGTTGTGCATCTTTGACAACTTGAATCGCATAAATCAAGGAATCTAACTTAGAAAGTCTAGGATTTTTAAGGTAAACTGTTAGTTTTTTAGCAGAAACAAAACGTTTTGAAAGTTGAAACTCTGTTTCTTTAAAATAATCACGATCGCCATGCCAATCCATGGTAATTAACTCGGTATTTTTGGATTTAACCTTCCAAGTAATGATTGTCCCTTCTGGAACTTCCAAATCACCCGCATTTTGAATTAAAATATCTTTTTTTCCAATGTAATTAGGATAATGTAAATACGCATCAAATGTTCCGATAGCAGATTTTGGAAGCATTTCTACATGGTATTCATTGCTAGTAAAACCACTTGCTTCAAAATGAAAATCTAAATCTTTTGAAATACGTGGAATAGTATAAGCATTTAATATACGTGAAGACTTATGCATCACGAATTTACCCGTAGAACTCACTAAATAAACTTTTTCAGGTAGTACATCACCGATTGTTTTTACTTCAATAGTAACATCTTCACCTTCTGCAACTTTAGTTTGTAAATTAGTTGGGATAAAGTCAAACGGAGCCTCCATTTTAAACTCTTTGGAGTAATTCACCACACGTTTACTTCCTTGCGTGATAATACTAGGTGAAAACACAGCAATCGCAACAAAAATGACAAAAACTGGACCTAAATACTTCAAATAAACCAAATTCTTTTTAAGATCTATTCCACTTACAAAAGGGATCGCTGATATAGTTTGAGAACGCTGATTGATACTCGCTTTGATTAACTCGTAATTACCTCCTTCTAAGGCTAATGTATCGTGTAATTGAATCGTATTTAACAAACGATCTGAAATTTGAGGAAAGAATTCTCCAATGATAACTGCAGCTTGCTTACGAGAGATACGTATTCCGAACGAAAAGAGCTTAAAAAGAGGAATTAATAAATAGGTATAGGTAATGAAAGCGTTTACTAGTATAAAAGTAAAAAATAGTATTGCTCGAATCATCGAATTGAATCGTCCAAAATATTCAAGCAAAGTAACCACTAAAAATGAAACCAAAAAAACCAAAAATGCTAAAAACAAGCCTTTTAGAAGCTGATTTTTATAGTATTTGCGAATGAACGCATCTATTTGATTAAGCAGTAATTCGTATGAACTCATAGTTATTTTATGATCAACGTACTAAGATAAGGAAAAGTTGAAAGTTGAAAGTTAAAAGTGAAATTTACCATTGAGAATATTGAGAAATTAAGATACGATGGGGGTGGATTAGATAGGATAAAAGATTCATTTAGAATCGCTTTGCGATTATTATGAAAACTTTATGTTCTATTTACATTACACACATGAATACGTCCTAAATTTCTTAATGGTTAAAAGAAGCTACTATTGTGAAATTTACCATTGAGAATATTGAGAAATTAAGATACGAAGGGGGTGAGTAAAATAGGGGAAAGATTCATTTAGAATCGCTTTGCGATGGGTAAGAAAACTTAATGTTCTATTTACATTACACACATGAATATGTCCTAAATTTCTTAATGGTTAAAAGAAGCTACTATTGTGAAATTTACCATTTAGAATATTATGAAATTAAGATATGAAGGTAGTGAGTATAAAATGGATGAAAAATTCATTAAGCATAGTTAACTATAGAAAAGAAACTTTAATTTTCTATATACGTTACACACATATATAAGACCTAAATTTCTTAATGGTTAAAAAAAATTATCTTTGTCAAAAATTAAAAAAATGTCAGAAAAACCAGTTCGCGTAAGATT
>CANGOA010000146.1 GCA_947455255.1 Flavobacteriia bacterium
AAAAGTGTCTTGGTCAATCCTCGTAAAGTGTATGCTATCGACACAGGCTTTATCCAAGCCAATACCTTGAGTCGCTCAGCAGATTCAGGTCGACTACTCGAAAATATGGTTTACCTACATTTGCGCCAACAAACGACCGAACTCTTTTATTTCCGTGAAAATGGCGAGTGTGACTTCGTAGTAATGGAAAAAGGAAAATGTAAACAAGTAATCCAAGTATGTGAACACTTACATTCCGAAAATAAAAACAGAGAAATCGCAGGACTCTTAGAAGCATTGCAATTTTTCGGATTGGAAGTTGGATATATCTACACCTTAGATCAAGAAGATGAATTTGTTGTTGAAGGGAAGAAAGTAGTGGTTAAAAAAGTGAGGGAAGTGATGGTGTGATATAATTAATGTAAATTAGTTCAGTAGTTTGTTCTTTAGTTGATTGAATAAAATTTTGTTGTAAACAAAATAGTACCCAATTACCCCCATGATTCCGCCTCCCCAAAATCCGGAGAAGGTGTGGAATTTCAACACAAATGTTCCAATAGCACCTAAAAATCCGAGCGGCAAAAATATCCAAAAGAGTATTTTCCAATGGTAATACAGAAACAATCCGAGTATCACTAGTGGAGCAACATGTAAGCTTGGGAAATCGCCCAATGGAGTACTCATTTTGTACATGTCTTGTAAGTGCTCAAACATCCCTCGATTGATAAATAAATGTTCATTCCCATTGTAGTTAGTTAACATTACTTCAGATGCTGTTGTCGGAAAAAAGAGGTAAATCAGGTAAGTAAGCAAATAGGTTGCTATTACACTTAAATAAAAAGAAGTAAGTTGAACAACACTTATATTGCGATTGAAAGCAAATAAAAGTCCAGACATCGGAACGTAGGTCAAGCATGCAATGTATGGCCACATGATGTATATGTTGACTGGTGTCCAGTGATCAATAATGGTTTTTAGGGATGTGGGTTTAAAATGTGCGCCACCAAATTCACAAATGAATTGATAGCATATCGTAACCGCCAGAAGTAAGAAATAGAGCAGAATGTATGCGAGGAATTTAATCCAAGGATTATGGTTGTATTTACGAAACATTTTTAGTCTTTTTTAGAAGTTTATACAAAGCTAAAAAGACAACTATAATTGTCCAATAAACGACAAAAATGAAAATGTTGAATAGAATAAAGTATAAGAACCATATTCCGAACAAAAGACCATAATTCGTGTGTTGATTTACAAAAATATATGTATATTCATCGTAAAACATATACAACCAATAAGCAATCGAAAAACCAATTAAAATCTTAAGGTAAATCTTACCTGCTTTTTCGAGGATGGGAGTCTGGTAGTGATTCATTTTTCTAGTTTAATTCATCAAATCCCAAACTGTCTCAAATGATGATCGGCATGTTTATACGCTAACATTCCAACATCTTCTTTTGTCATTTTACGGAAAAATGGATGAACAAACGATGGATTGTTGTAGCTTGCATATTTCTCTAAATTCGCAATCCACGTGTTTTTATCTTGTTCGAAATCAGAATCTACCTTTGTGATAAGAAAATCACCTGTTGTAGGAGAATTCTTACGAATTGGATCTTCATTTTTCAAGGTTTGTTTCAAAGCCCATTTACCAATAAGGTAGCCGATAAACACCGGTTTGATAATGCGTTCACCATGAAACATTTCATCGCCCACAGTACAATGTTTGATCATTTGATGTGCATTCATTTTCCCCCATAGCGCTTTGTGTGTTGGAGTCAATAGTTGCATGCGATTAGCGAGTTCTGTTCTTACGTGTGAATCAAAAATTGTTTTCATAATAATTTGTTATCGGTTGGTTAAAAATAGAATTTATTTTAAGACATGAAGTTGATGAATATATTTTTCAGTTGCATGCTCAATACTTATCAGGTATGTGCCTGTAGATATGAATTCTGTATTGATTTCTATAGTGTTACCAAATTCATTGTTAGTTATATGCGAATGTAACTCGATGCTTTTTCCGTAAATATCAGTAATTGTAAACTTTGTAAGTTGCGTAATCGGAAACGGAGTACGGATGGTAACGATGTTTTGTGTTGGATTAGGGAAAACTGCAATTTTTTCAGACGGCGAGTGGGTAGAAATAGCTGCAGTTTTCGATTCGTTGAGCAATTCGATATAAGCACCCATGCTAGGAATATCCAAATATTTACCATTGATTTTCGATTGTTGAACGTAATTTCCTAACAGGTTTTTGAGAGCTAGATACTCTGTTGGACTGAAAATGGTAGAGTCTAGGTTGAATGCACTAACCAACCAACGGAACCCGGTAGCTGAACCACAAGATGCGGTATAATTCAATTGATTAAGCACCGCTTTACGTACCATGGATAATAGGGTGTCATACGAAGTTGAATTTTTCGCTAATTGAAGTAGGGTAGGTGTTGAGTTGTATATGAGAATGTTGTGGTAACGCGAGTTAGCATTGTGACCATCTACCCATCTACCGCTCGCTAGTTGACCAGGAACCACTGCATAGCGTAAGGTGCTTTCTGCTCGGTCGAGAAATTCGTTATTTTGGGTTAAGGCATAACCATGAGTAAGCGCTAACGAAGCAAATGTATTGTAATTATAATTCGAATTCATTGCCAAAGGATAACAATAGTTAGCAATTCGAAGGACGTTTTCCTTATAACGTGTCAGACCAGTAGATTTGTAGGCTATATAATAGGCATTTGCAATTACTCCAGCATCGAATTTGAACTCACCTAGGTTTTTGTCATCGATAATCCAACCGTTTTGAAGGACTTGAAGCGAATCTTTGCCTACTGATGCAAAAAAATGATTGATAATTGGTGTAAAAGTAGGGTCGTTCGTACTTCTTAAATCGGGAAAAGGATAGGCACCCGAAGGTAATTGTTTAGTTGCTAAAGTATCAAGCGCGCGATTTGCCCAAGAGATATAGTTGTTTTTGCGGGTAACATCTGTTTCGACTGCCGCAAGTTGGTATAATCCACCCGCAATCTCTGCTGCACTTCGAAAAAAAATAGAATGTGGTTGTTTATATACAGGTGAAATTCCTTGTGCAACTTGCCATAAATTTCGATAAATACTGCTGTCTTTGTCTATGAGTTTTCTTGATAATACAAGCGCTTCGTCTAAGTTAAGCCATTGTTTTGTTGCTGTTAACGTATAATAAGTCTCTTTACTATCTGGTTTTCCACCTTCTTGTCCAAATGCAGATTGTAACAAAAGTGAAAGTGAGTCTACGGAAAACCAAGCTTCTTTAACTAACGCATCGTCTAATTGTGCAATGAGGATATTTACACTTGTTTTTTGATTGTTGCTTAACGTTTGAACTTCATTACAAGTTTGACCGAAAACAACAAGGGATAAAAAAGAGGTAAAAGATATAATCAGTGTTTTTATCATGCGATTAATTTTAGCTAAATGTAATTATTTTTCTAAAAATATTAGTGCTAATAATTTGATTCATAGCCGCTCTAATTCAAGATCTTTTTCGTAGGTTGAAATCACGTTTTTTTTCTGTTTAGTTTATGTATTTTTAATGGTAAAATCAGACAATTTATGAAAACTACATTACTTATTGGAGCAGGGTCAGATATTGCCAAAGAAATTTGTAACAATTTAAAAGCAAAAGGAGAACGTGTACTAACTATTTCACGTAACGAAATTGAGTATTCGTCCGACCAACACTTCCTTGTAGATTGGAGTTTAACGGATGCTTTACCAATAATTGATGGAGAAATTCACAGCCTTATCTATTTTCCGGGAAGTATTACTTTAAAACCTTTTCGATCGATAAAACCAGTTGATTTTCAGTCTGATTTTGAAGTAAATGTCTTAAATGCAATTCGCAGTGTTCAAGCATATTTACCAAATTTAAAGCTTGCAAACCACGCTTCGATCTTGTTTTTTAGTTCTGTAGCTGTTCAACAAGGGATGTCTTTTCATGCAACGATTGGTGTCAGCAAAGGAGCTACCGAAGGTTTAACGCGATCCTTAGCGGCTGAATTTGCTCCTGCAATACGTGTGAACTGTATTGCCTTGTCGTTAACAGATACCAAGCTTGCGGGAAAACTGACGAGCACCCCTGAAAAAATCGATGCCATAGCTCAAAAACATCCAATGAAACGCATTGGTAATGTGAAGGATGTCGCGAATTATGCTGCATTTATAACATCGGAGGAAGCGTCATGGATAACCGGTCAGATTTTACATTTGGATGGCGGGATGTCGGTGATTAAATGATTTAGATATTCCATTTTTTTTTCAAATCGTTTTTAGAATTTTTTCAATTTTCATTGAATTTTTTGAAACAAAACAACATGATTTGATTCAAAAGCAGGTTTCATTACTTTCGATTTCCAATCTTTTTCTATAGTTGTAAAATGATTTTCTAATTGGTAAGTAAATTGTTCCCAATGGAGAGAATCATCTGTAATAGTGAGTGTTGAGTTACTAGTTGAAATAGTAAGCACAATAGTATCACTCGTAATCTGATCTGTTTTATACGTTTCTATTCGAAGAATATCGTTCCAATTAATCAATGTGTTTTCTTTTTTATCTTGATAAGTAAATCCGTTTAGATTAAATGTAAATCCAAAGTCTTCAATTAAAATTTGATCAACTATAATTTTTCTGAATGCGAGGTAATTTGAAATGTAAAATTGATTAATCGAAACTATTTTTTTGTTTTTTGAATAAAGAGTTAAGATTTCATAAGTAGGATTTCGTTTTTCTTTTTTGATGTCAATTTTATAGAAATCAATCGATTGTATAGGGGTCGAGTTGCTTTTTCCTAATCCATAAAAACGCTTAAATGTAAGTGTTGCCTGTGTAAATTGAATTTGTAGAAAATAATGGTAACTGAAATACCAAAAAGCTAAGAAAACAAACGATGGAACTGTCCATAAAAAGATTGTTTCTTTATAAATGGATTGAAAATTAGGATGCATAAAATGCTTAATAGCAAATGGCCAACATAGAAATAAGAACAATACAAATGGAAATACTTTTGCTCGAAAATGAAAAGTTGATGTTAACATAAAAGTAAATTTAAGCTAAAATTCTATGTTTTGTATTGGAGATTAAAATGCATAGCAGCCAAGGCTTCTTTTTCTTTTATATGTTGATATAATTTTATTTGTTTTGGGATCAATAATTATTGAAATAAAATCGAAACAATTAGAATTAAATAATTTTATTTTAATTCCTTGGTAAAAAGTTGTTTTCCAATAAATTACATCTTTATTGTTGTCGTGAATAATTTCAATCCATTTTTTATTTTTGGTGTTGAAAAGATGATTACGCGCATATTTTGTTGCGATTTGAAGAATTGTATCAGAATTCGATAAATTTTCCTTTTTATTAAAATCTTCACGTGGCCAATTCATATTTAAAAGTTGCCCAATATTATCAAAACACATAATTAATTCGTAGTCAGATTTTAGTAAAGTTGAATCTTTGAATGTGAAGTATAACTCGTATTTAGGTGCTATTGTTTTTGTAGTAAGGTTTCGTATAAAAACAGAAGTGTCACTATTAATATTTTCAAAATTAGTTAGGTAAGCTTCATCGAAAATTATATTTGATTTAAATTCTGTTAAAGAAATGTCAAAAATTGTAGATATGTTTTGTTTTATAAAATCAGGTAATTGATTATAGTCTTTCAATTTTAATACACTATCACCATCTCTAAGTTCGAGTAAGGGAATTGAATTTGAATATTCATAGTATTCAACTTTTTCTTGATTTATTCGTTTCAATGTTATAAAAGTCGAACAAGAAGAGAGTAACACAAAAAAAAGACTGAAAACCAAAAAAAATCTCATGGTATATGAATTAATCTACCTAAATATACAAATAATAATTATCAAACATTAAAAGCTTACAGTACGTTCACCATTTTCAAATTCTCTCATTTTCAAATCTTCAAATTATCATTGTTACATTTTCCTATTCATTCATTCCAATAGTATTAAAACGGTATAATTAATTCTTGTTTTCAATTATATTTGTTCAATCAATTGATTTACAATAAAAAAAAGCATCAAATGACTTGGTTTAAAAACGCATACTTTTTATTATTTATAATAATATCATTTTTAGTTAGTTGTAATTCTGTGAAGCGTTATAATGAAAAGTTTGACGCTAAGATTGCTCCAGAAAAATTACAAAAAGATGTTACATATATTCATAATAAACTCATCAAGCTTCATCCGCAACTTTATTATTACATTTCCAAAAAAGACCTGGATTATAAATTCGACAGTTTAAAAAACACGATTCAAGAACCACTAACACGAAAAGAATTCTTTTTTAAAATTAGTCCGATAATTGCTTCGATTCGGCAAGGTCATGCTAGTGTAAATGTGCCTAGGAAGCGATTGTCAAAAGAAAAAATTAAACAAATTAATTCGACAAATTTATTAACTCCTATTTCTGATTTAGAGGTAGAATTTTATGATCGTAAATTATACATTGTAAAGAATAACTCAGCAGATTCAACCATTCAGATTGGCACAGAAATAATTTCAATTGATTCTGTTAAACCTATTTCTGTTTATGATAAATACTACAATACGTTCGCATCTGATGGATTTAA